>NZ_LATC01000005.1:0-93723 GCF_001414075.1 Mycobacterium sp. UM_11
GATGTGTATAAGAGACAGGCCCAAGCGCCGGCTCAACGAGACGCTGGACCGCTACCCCGGTGCCACGGAGTTCTTCTGGGTGCAGGAGGAGCCGGCCAACCAGGGCGCGTGGCCGCGGTTCGGCCTGGAGCTGCCGGAGCTGCTGCCCGACAAGCTGACCGGGCTCAAGCGCATCTCGCGGCGGGCCATGTCGGCCCCGTCGTCGGGGTCGTCGAAGGTGCATGCCGTCGAGCAGCAGGAGATCCTCGACACCGCGTTCCGCTGATCGCGTACGCGAACCACCCGCGCGTACCTCGGACCGTCGGTACCGGCTAGCCTCGACGCAACTAGACATAAGGAAGGGTGCGCATGCAAGGGTTCGCCGGCAAGGTCGCCGTGGTGACGGGTGCGGGTTCGGGTATCGGGCAGGCGCTGGCCGTGGAGCTGGCCCGCTCGGGCGCCAAGGTCGCGATCAGCGACGTCGACGTCGAGGGCCTGGCGGAGACCGAGGCGCAGTTGAAGGCGATGGGGGCCGAGGTCAAGGCGGACCGGCTCGACGTGACGGAGCGCGAGGCGTTCTTGGCCTACGCCGACGAGGTCAAGGAACACTTCGGCAAGGTGAACCAGGTCTACAACAACGCCGGCATCGCCTACACCGGCGATGTCGAAATCAGCCAGTTCAAGGACATCGAGCGGGTGATGGACGTCGACTTCTGGGGCGTCGTCAACGGCACCAAGGCGTTCCTGCCGCACCTGATCGCCTCCGGCGACGGTCACGTCATCAACGTCTCCAGCGTGTTCGGGCTCTTCTCGGTGCCCGGCCAGGCGGCGTACAACGCGGCCAAGTTCGCGGTCCGGGGGTTCACCGAGGCGCTGCGACAGGAGATGGTGGCGGCCGGCCACCCGGTGGCGGTGACCACCGTGCACCCCGGCGGCATCAAGACCGCGATCGCCCGCAACGCCACCGCCGCCGAGGGACTCGACCCCGAACAACTGGCCAAGCTGTTCGACAAACGGCTCGCCAGGACCAGCCCGAAACGCGCCGCCGAGGTCATCCTGGACGCGGTCCGCAAGAAGAAGGCCCGGGTGCTGGTCGGCACGGACGCCAAGCTCCTGGACGTGATGGTGCGGGTGGCCGGCCCCTACTATCAGCAGCTGTTCGGCCCCGTCATGGGCCGGTTGATGCCCAAGCAGTGAGACCCGCCGTGGCGCGGCCGGTGGTCACCGGATAGCCTGACCCAGCACGCCGCCACTAGGAGTCCATATGGAAGGGTTCGCCGGCAAAGTTGCCGTCGTCACGGGCGGGGGATCGGGGATAGGTCAGGCCTTGGCGCTGGAGCTGGGCCGAGCCGGGGCGAAGCTGGCAATCAGCGACGTCGACATCGAAGGATTGGCAGAGACCGAGGAGCAATTGCATGCCCTCGGCGTGCCGGTCAAAGCCGACCGGCTCGACGTGACCGAACGCGAGGAATTCCTCGCGTATGCGGACGCGGTCAAAGAGCACTTCGGCCAGGTCAATCAGGTCTACAACAACGCCGGCATCACGTTCGTCGGGTCCATCGAAGACACCCGATTCAAGGACATCGAACGGGTGATGGACGTCGACTACTGGGGCGTCGTCAACGGCACCAAAGCGTTTCTGCCCCACCTGATCGCCTCCGGCGACGGCCACGTCATCAACATCTCGAGCGCGCTCGGGCTGTTCGCGGCGCCCGGGCAGGCCGCCTATGTCTCGGCAAAATTCGCCGTCCGCGGCTTCACCGAGGCGCTGCGACTGGAAATGGTGGCGGCCGGCCACCCGGTGCGGGTGACGACGGTGCACCCCGGCGGCGTGCGGACGGGGTTCGCCCGCAACGCCATCTTCGCCGAGGGGCTCGACCAAGACACCTTCGCGGCGATGTTCGAGGAACAGCAGGCCAAGACCACACCGACGCGAGCGGCTCAGCTCATCCTGGCCGGGGTGCTCAAGAACAAGGCCCGGGTGTTGGTCGGGCCGGACGTCAAGGCCATGGACCTGGTGACGCGGTTGACGGGTTCGAGGCCCGAGCGGCTGGTGAGCGGGCCGGTCATGGGCCGGGTGAAGCACGCCGTCGCGCGGCTGCTGCCCAAGCGCTGATTCAACGCCCCAGCGGGTGTTCGGCCAGCCAGCCGCCGGCCACCGCCTGCGGATCGGCCCCACCGGCCACTTGGCGGCGCATGTCGACCAGGGCCGCGGTGTCCAGCACGCCGGCCACTTCGTTGATGGCCAGCAGTTGCCGATCGGCCAGGGCGTTGCGGCGATAGAGCGGCACCACGTTCTCGGCGCGTATCAACGCGGGCTTGCCGTCGACGAGCGTGACCAGGTCGGTGGGCAGGCCCGGGTCGGCGGTTGTCGTCCACCCCGCGGTCAGCTGGCCAACCCGCACCGCGGCGAACATCGTTGTGTCGTCCGGGAATTCGCGCGCGTCGGGCAGCCGGCAGCTGCCCACGGCGGACGGGGCGCGGCGCCCGCTGACGGTGCCGAGACTCAGGCCGCCGCAGTGCTTCGGCAGCGTGCTCAAGTCCGCGCTGACGTCGCTGCCGCCCCACGCCTTGGCGGTGGCGCCGGTCACCAACAGCACGGGCTTGTCCTCGGCGGCCGTCGTGTAGTCGCCCGCGGCGACGCCCTCGGGCAGCGCGGCCACCATCGCGCGGTAGACCTCGGCGTCGGACATGGCCGTCGCGCCGGGCTGCAGGCTCTGCAGCGTGCGGCCGGTCAGGGCGGGCACGACCGTGAACGCGCCCGAGTCCAACCGCGCCATCGGATCGTCAGCGCTCTCGGCGCGCGCCGCGAACCCATAGGACCGCAGCGCGGCGACGTAGACGCCAGCCAGCAGCGTGGACTCGGGGTCCGTCGCCGAACCGACCACCAATTCCGGGCGGGGGCCGTGATCGCCGCCGTCGGCCCCGCAGCCGGCCACCGCGAGCACGGTGGCGAGCAGCGGCGCCGCCAGCCAGCCGGTTCTCACCCCGCGATGTCTGCGGGGTCGGCGGCCAGGGCCACCGCCGTGGCGACCGCGTGCCCGACGCGCAGGTCCAGCGGGCTGGGGACGATCCGGTCGGGGGCCAGGTCGTCGCTGACCACCGAGAAGATCGCCTCGGCCGCGGCCACCATCATCTTCTCGGTGATCCGGCGCGCCCCCGCGTCCAGCGCCCCGCGGAAGACGCCGGGGAAGGCCAGCACGTTGTTGATCTGGTTGCAGAAGTCGCTGCGCCCGGTGGCCACCACCGCCGCGTACTTGGCGGCGACCTGCGGGTGGATCTCCGGGTCGGGGTTGGACAGCGCGAACACGATCGCGTCGGGCGCCATGGTGGCGATCATCTCCTCGGGCACCACGCCGCCCGACACCCCGAGGAACAGGTCGGCGCCGCGCAGCGCTTCCGCCATGCTGCCGGTGAGGCCGTCGGGGTTCGTGCGCTGCGCCAGCACGCTCTTCACGCTGTTCATGTCGGCGCGCCCGGGGTGCAGGATGCCGCGCGAGTCGACCACGGTGATGTCCGAAACCCCCATGGCCAGAAGGAGATTCGTGCACGCGACGCCCGCGGCCCCGGCGCCCGAGACCGCCACCCGCAGCGACGTCATGTCGCGGCCGAGCAACTTGGTGGCGCCCATCAGCGCAGCCAACGCGACGATCGCCGTGCCGTGCTGGTCGTCGTGCATCACCGGGCAGTCCAGCGCCTCGATCACTCGACGCTCGATGTCGAAACAACGCGGCGCGGAGATGTCCTCGAGGTTGACGGCGCCGAAGGTCGGGCGCAACCGCACCAGGGTTTCGACGATCTCGTCGGGGTCCTTGGTGTCCAGCACGATCGGGATCGCGTTCAGGCCGCCGTACGCCTGAAACAGGGCGCACTTGCCCTCCATCACCGGCAGCGACGCGGCCGGCCCGATGTCGCCGAGGCCCAGCACGGCGCTGCCGTCACTGACGACGGCGACCAGCCGGTTCGCCCACGTGTACCGGGCGGCGTGGCTGGGGTCGGCGGCGATCGCGCGACTGACCTGCGCGACGCCGGGCGTGTAGGCGATCGACAGCGCGCGCTGGGTGTCCAGGGGGGCCGTCGGGCCTACCGAAAGCTTGCCGCCTACGTGTGCCTCGAAGATCTCCGCATCGGTGATCGCGCCGGCTTCGGCGCGCGTCTGTATCGATTCAATCAACTCGGACACGCGCTTCAGGGTACTGACTACCGGTTAGTAGACCTAATGGGTCAGATGAGACCCAGCTCGGTCACCGCTTTGCGCTCGTCGACCAGCTCCGCGGTGGTTTTATCGATGCGGCCGCGGGAGAAGTCATCGATGTCCAGCCCCTGCACGATCGACCAGTCGCCGTCCTTGGTGGTCACCGGGAACGACGACACGATGCCCTCCGGCACGCCATAGGAGCCGTCGGAGTAGACCGCCATCGACACCCAGTCACCCTGCGGGCTGCCCAGCAGCCAGGACCGGGCGGCGTCCACGGTGGCCGACGCGGCCGAGGCGGCCGAGGAGGCGCCGCGCGCGTCGATGATCGCCGCGCCGCGCTTGGCCACGGTCGGGATGAAGTCGTTCTCGATCCAGTCCTGGTCGTTCACGACCTCGGCCGCGTTCTTCCCGCTGACCTCGGCGTGGAAGATGTCGGGGTACTGGGTGGCGGAGTGATTGCCCCAGATCGTCATCTTCTTGATGTCGGTGACCTGCGCGCCGGTCTTGCGGGCCAGCTGCGAGATGGCGCGGTTGTGGTCCAGGCGGGTCAGCGCCGAGAACCGCTCCTTGGGGATGTCCGGTGCGTTGCTCAGCGCGATCAGCGCGTTGGTGTTGGCCGGGTTGCCGGTCACTCCGATGCGGACGTCATCGGCGGCGACGGAGTTCAGCGCCTTGCCTTGCGCGGTGAAGATCGCGCCGTTGGCCTCCAGCAGGTCGCTGCGCTCCATGCCCGGGCCGCGCGGCCGGGCGCCGACCAGCAGGGCGAGGTTGACGCCGTCGAAGATCTTGTTGGCGTCCGCGCCGATCTCGACCCCGGCCAGCAGCGGGAACGCGCAGTCGTCGAGCTCCATCACGACGCCCTCGAGGGCCTTGAGCGCCGGTTCGATCTCGAGCAGGCGCAGCTCGATCGGGCGATCGGGCCCGAGCAGCGAACCGCTCGCCAGGCGGAACAACAGGCTGTAGCCGATCTGGCCGGCGGCGCCGGTGACGGCGACCTTGAGAGGACTTGCGCTCACGTCGAAATACTCCTTGTGGAGATAGTCATGCAGATTCGGGTCTCGGCACGAAACTAGCGCACCCTTCTCGGCCGCCAACCTCCGGCCGGATCGTCACGCTTCGGGAAGACGGGACGCGTAGCATGGAGCACCGCTCGTCCAGACCTGCGCTGCGATCGGAGGTGGATGTGTTCCAGGGCTTTGACGCATTGCCTGAAGCGCTTCGGCCCCTCGCGCACGAGCCGCACCCGCCGCAGCCGGACCCCCAGCCCCAGGCCACGCACGAGACGTTGGTCGACTGCGCCGTCTACGCCGACGGCCACCGGCTGCCCGGCAAGTTCAGCTACGCCGAGGCCCGCGACAAGGTGCGCGAGCTGGAGGCGCTCGGCCAGGACGCGTTCGTGTGGGTCGGGTTGCGCGAACCCGACCAAGCTGAGATGCAGGAAGTCGCGGACCTTTTCGGGATGCACCCGCTGGCGGTGGAAGACGCCGTGTGCGCACACCAGCGCCCCAAGCTGGAGCGCTACGACGAGACGGTGTTCTTTGTCCTCAAGACGGTCACCTATGTCCCGCACGAATCGGTGGTCAAGGCCCGCCAGATCGTGGAGACCGGCGAGATCATGGTCTTCGTCGGGAAGGACTTCGTGATCACCGTGCGCCACGGCGAGCACGGCGGCCTGTCCGAGGTGCGCAAGCGGATGGACGCCGATCCCGAGCAGCTGCGGCTGGGCCCGTTCGCGGTGATGCACGCGATCGCCGACGACGTGGTGGACCACTACCTCGAGGTGAGCAGCCTGATCGAGTCCGACATCGACAGCATCGAGGAGGTGGCGTTCGCGCCGGGCAGCAAGATCGACGTCGAGCCGATCTATCTGCTCAAGCGTGAGGTCGTCGAGCTGCGCCGGTGCGTCAGCCCGCTGTCCGTGGCGTTCCATCGGATTCAGGTGGAGAACAAGGACCTCATCTCCAAGGAGGTGCGGCGCTACCTGCGCGACGTCTCCGACCACCAATCCCAGGCCGCGGACCAGATCACCAGCTACGACGACATGCTCAACTCGCTGATCCAGGCGGCGCTGGCCCGCGTCGGGATGCAGCAGAACAACGACATGCGCAAGATGGCCGCCTGGGCCGGTATTTTGGCGGTGCCCACCATGGTCGCCGCCATCTACGGGATGAACTTCCATTTCATGCCCGAGTTGAACTGGACCTGGGGTTACCCGGGGATCATGGCCGCGATGACGCTGGCCTGCCTGGCCCTGTACTTCCAATTCCGGCGCAACAACTGGCTCTAGGCTTCTCTCGCGAGCAGACGCGGAATCGCACGCTTTCGTGATGTTTCATGCGAGTCTGCGTCTGCTCGCGGACGAGCTCAACGCGGTTGTGCGGCGGGGCGATTCGGGTTCAACACGTCCACCCCGTCGTTCTGCCACGCCTGGCGCATGGCCTCGGCGCCCTTCAACCGCACCCAGGCCGCTTCCGTCGCGGTGATCGGGGTCGCCGAGAGGAATTGCACCGGATCGCGGGGCGGTTCCAGCGGCAGGTCGTCGATGTCGCTGGGCCCCAACAACACCGCGGTGAACGGCACCGGCCCCGCGGACCCCGCCCACAGCGGGGAGCCGAGATCGACCAACGCGTCGGCGGTCAACACCAGGCCCTCGACCGCCGGGGTCGCGGCCAGGACCGCGAGGCTGCGGGCGACGCCGGTGACCGGTCCCGGATCGCGCAGGCTGAGGACGACTTCGGCGCGCGGGCCGCGCGTCTGGTCATCGACGATCTGCGTCGGGTCGGTCATCGGATAGCGCGAACAGCCCAGCGACACGTAACGCACCACCCCGTCGCTGCCGCGGAAGCGCAACACCTCGATCGGTTCGGTGCCCAGGAACGTCACGCTCGCCGAATCGGGCTCCGCGTCGGCGAAGTGGCGGTGCAGGTGGGCGCGCACCCGATCCAGGACGGGGCTCACGGCTCCCCGGCGTTGGTCAGGTTCACGCCGGAGCGCGCGTCGAAGACGGCCAGCTTCGTGGTGTCGAATGCCAACTCGATCGAGTGCCCCATCGCCGCTTTGGATTCCGCGGAAACCCTTGCTACGAACTGGTTTTGGTGCGCGTCGGCCTCGGCGGCCAGCTCGTCGAGCTGAGCGGATTGCGCGGCCCAACCGGAGGTGGAGAAGTAGACGTACTTGTCGGCGCCCAGCGACTCGACCAAGTCGACCTTCACCTCGAACACGAGCGCCCTTATGCGCTGGTAGCCGTCGATCAGTGCGGCGTCCTGGAGATGTTCGGGCCGCACCCCGACGATGACGTCCTCCGGGGCCGGGTGCCTCGCGACGGCCGCCTGAACTTCCGGGGCCAGCATCACCTCCCCGAAGGGCAGCGTCAGCCCGACGGGCGTCAATGTGGCCGGGAAGAAATTCATGGCCGGCGAGCCGATGAAGCCCGCGACGAACAGGTTGGCCGGGTGCTCGTAAAGCTCGTCCGGCGCGCCGATCTGCTGCGCGACGCCACCGTGCATGACCACCACCCGGTCGCCCAGCGTCATGGCCTCGGTCTGGTCGTGGGTGACGTAGACCGTCGTGGTGCCGAGGCGCTTTTGCAGCCGGGCGATCTCGCCACGCATCTGGACGCGCAGCTTGGCGTCCAGGTTGGACAGCGGCTCGTCCATCAGGAAGGCCTTGGGGTGGCGCACGATCGCCCGGCCCATCGCCACCCGCTGTCGCTGCCCACCGGACAATTGGGACGGCTTGCGGTCCAGGAGTTCGGTCAGGTCAAGGGTTTTGGCGGTTTCCTCCACCTTGCGTGCGATCTCCGCCTTTTTCATCTTCGCCAGAGTCAGCGGGAACGCGATGTTCTGCCGCACGGTCATGTGGGGGTAAAGCGCGTACGACTGGAAGACCATCGCGATGTCGCGGTCCTTGGGCGCCTTCTCGTTGACCCGCTCGCCGCCGATGCGCAGCTCCCCCGACGAGATGTCCTCAAGGCCGGCAATCATGTTCAGCGTCGTGGTCTTGCCGCAGCCCGACGGCCCGACCAAGATGAGGAACTCGCCGTCGGCGATGGTGATGCTGAGATCCTTTACCGCCACGGCGCCGTCCGGGTAGCTCTTGCTGACGTGGTCCAGCACAATCTCGGCCATCGCAGCTATCCCTTCACCGCGCCAGAGGTCAACCCGGCGATGATTCGTCGTTGGAAGATTAGAACAAAACCGATGATCGGGACCGTGATCACGATGGCGCCGGCCGCGATCGACCCGGTGGGATCCTCGAATTGCGAACTGCCACCGAAGTTCGCGATCGCCACGGGCGCGGTGATCGCCGCCTTGGTGGCCGTCAGCGACAGCGCCAGCAGCAGGTCGTTCCATGCGAAGATGAACACCAGGATCGCCGCGGTCACCACCCCGGGCGCTGCCAGCGGGACGATCACCTTGCGGAAGGCCTGGGCCGGTGTGGCGCCGTCCATCTTGGCCGCCTTCTCCAGGTCCCACGGAATCTCCCGGAAGAACGCCGACAGCGTGTAGATGGCAAGCGGCAGCGCGAACGTGATGTAGGGCAAGATCAGGCCCGGCCAGGTGTCGAACAGGCCGACGAAGCGTTCGATGTTGAACAACGGGGTGACCAGCGAGATCGCGGGGAACATGGTGACCAGCAGGGTGGCGCCGATCAACACCCGCTTGCCCGGAAAGCTCAGCCGGGCAATCGCGTACGCCGCCATCGCACCGAGCGCCACCGCGATGGCGGTCGTGATCAGCCCGATCCCGATCGAGTTGATCAGCGCCGAACTGAACAGGTCACCCCGGAAGATGCCGCGGTAGTTCTCGAAGGACACCGACGACGGAATGAGCTTGCCGTCCTTGACCGTTGACGTCGGCTTGAGCGAGAGGCTGAGGATCCACACCACCGGAAGGAGTGCGTACACAACGACCACCGTGTCGACGACGGCCCAGACCGCGGCGCGCCCGGCGCCTCCCCCGTTAACGGCCATCGAGGTCACCGCCGGGCGCCGCCGCGCCGAACACCTTGATGTAGACCAGTGCGATGATCCCGACGCAGAGGAAGATCAGCACGCTGATCGCCGACCCCAGCCCGACGTTGAAGCCCTTGAACAGGTTGTTGTAGCCCAGGATTGACACCGAGTCGGTGTTGTTGGCGCCGGCGGTCAGCACGTAGATGTTGTCGAAGATGCGGAACGCGTCCAGCGTGCGGAACAGCAGCGCGACCACGACTGCGGGCTTGATGATCGGCAGGGTGATGCGCGCCAGCCGACGCCACGCCCCGGCCCCGTCGACCTGGGCGGCCTTGAGCAAGTCCTCTGGCACCAACGCCAGGCCGGCCAGCAACAGCAGCGACATGAACGGCGTGGTCTTCCACACCTCCGCGAGCACCACGATGCCCAGCGACGGAATCTGCTGGGTCAGCGGCGCGCTGCCGTGCGGCAAAAGGTTGGCCAGATAACCGGTTCCGGGCGTCCACGCGTAATACCAGCTGTACGACGCGACCACCGTGACGATGCCGTACGGCACCAGCACCGCGGTGCGCACCAGGCCCTTGCCCACCAGCGTGCGGTGCATCACCAACGCCAGCGCCAGGCCGAGCACGAATTCGGCGGACACCGAGACGGCCGCGATGCCCAGCGTGACGGCCAGCGCGGTCCACCAATAGCGGTCGGTCAAAACCGTTTGGTAGTTGGTCAATCCGACGAACGCGGTGTCGTCGGGGGTGGCGAGATTGTTGCGCTGCAGGCTCAGCCACACCGCGTAGCCGATGGGGTAGGCCGTCACCGCCAGCATGAGAGTCGCCGCCGGCGCGACGAGCAGGAAGGCAAGCCGCCGCTCCGACAACCGGTTTCGGCTGCGGGTGCCGGGGGCGACGGCGGCCTCATGCGGCTGCACGGCCGTGGCGGTCACGGCAACAGCCCCTTGCCGTCGATGGCCTTCTGCGCCTGCGTGGCGAGCTCGTCGGCCGTCCGCTCCGGGTCGATATCGGTGATGGGGCTCAGCGCCGCCGACAGCCGCAGCGACAACGCCTGGTAGACCGGCGTCCCCGGCCGCACGGCGGCGTCGGTGAGTTGCCGGCGGATGACCGCGTGCATGGGGTACTTGGCCTGGAATTGCGGGTCGGAGTACAACGATGTCCGCACCGCGGGCAGGCCACCCTCCATCGACACGTACTTCTGGCTCTGCACGCTGCGCAGGCAGCGCACCGCTTCGAACGCCTCCGCGCGGTGGCGGGTGGTGCTGGCGACGGCCAGGTTCAGTCCGCCGATCGTCACCTTGGCCGGCCGGTCCGGCGCCACACCGGGATACGGCGCGAAACCGAACACCTTTCGGCTGGCGTCGTAGGCGATGCGGTATTGCTCGTCGCTGGGCACGAACGTGCCGACGTCGTTGATGCTGCCGGCCAGGGCCGGATCCCGGTTCAGCGGCAGGAAGGGGACGCCGCCCTTCACCGCATTCTCCAGCATGGAGGCCAGCACGTACGGCCAGTTGACTTCCAGTGCGGCCTTGCCCTGTTCGACCGCCAGGCGCGCCGTGCCCTCGTCGGTCCGGGTGATCGACGGGTCGGCCCCCGGGGCGGTGGCGACCGACTTGAGGATGCGCAGCGCGTTGACTGTCGCGGCGCGGTGCGCGGGTGTGTCGGTCAAGGTGACCCGGCGGCCGTCCTCGGAAAGCACCGCACCGCCACCGCTGACCAGCAGCGTGTTGAACCACACCACCAGGCCCTCGCCCTCGTTCGCCTGCACGGCGATCCAGGCCGGCCGGCCCTCGGCGTGCAACCGGCCGGCCTCGGTCACCATCGCGTCCCAGTCCTGCGGCGGTTGACTCACCAAATCCGTTCGATACCAGAGCAATTGCGTGTTGGTGGCGACGGGAGCGCCATACAGCTTGTGCTTCCAGCGGGCCGTCGCCAACGGGCCCGGGAGGGTGTCAGCGGCGGCGTCGGCGTCGGCAAGGCCGGCGGGGTCATCCGAGAGTGGCAGCGCCCATCCGGCCTCGGCGAACTCCGCGGTCCACACCACGTCCAGCGCCATCACGTCCAGCCCGCGGTCGTGTGCGCTCAGGCGCCGCGCCAGCTGCACCCGCTGCTCGCCGGGTCCCCGCGGCAGGCTCACGTGCTGGATGGCGAACCGGCCCCCCAGTTGCTTGCTGCACTCCTGGGCGACGGCGGTGAATGCGGTCGAATCGGTGGACGGCGTGAAGAAACTGATCACCAACCCGTTGCCGGCGGACCCGCAGGCCGTCGCCGCCGCCGCGATGGTGACCGCCGCCAGCCCGATGACGCCCATCCGGCGCGCACGACGATTCACCACTGGGTCACACCTCTCGCGCGCGGCCTCAAATCGCCAAGCGCGCCAACAGGTCCCGTGCCCTCTCCGCGTTCTGCGGATCGCAGAGCACGTCATAGCGGCCGGCCACCAGCTGCATGGTCGAGCTGAAATCCCTTGTGCCGCGGGCCATCGCGTAGGGGACGGCGGAGGTGATCAACCCGAAGAAGACCCCGGCCACCAGGCCGGTGGCGAGCGCGGCCCAGGGATTCGGGCTGAAGAAGCCGAGTACCAATCCGATGAACAGACCCAGCCAGGCCCCACTCAGCACGCCGCCACCGAGCACCTTGGCCCAGGTCAGCCTGCCGGTGACCCGCTCCACCTGCATCAGGTCGACGCCGACGATGGTCACCTGCTGGACCGGGAACTCCTGCTCGGAGAGGTAGTCGACGGCGCGCTGCGCCTCGGCGTAGGTGGGATAGGACCCGACCGGCCAACCCTTGGGCGGCGTCGGGAGTCCGGGCGCGCGGCGGCCCGTCGCGCCCGCGGGCGTGGAGCCGGGGACTTGACCGGGCTGGAAAGGACTAGTCATTGCTGCTCATTCTCCTCCGCCCTGGCCGATGCCACATCTCGGACCTCCTAGCCTAGCCAGCGACCTGCACAAACAAAGCCGTCACCGCCCCGGCGAGGGCCGTGCGACGCGCGGCGGTTCGCCGCCGATCGGCCAACCCGGCATCGGCTAGGTTGAACACCATGACAGCGCCCGGCGACGGCTTCGGCGACCCCGCCCACGACGACCAGGCCAAACCGTCGTCCGCCGGCGGCAGCGGGGGCCCGGACCAGCCGGGGGCCGCGTGGGAACCGCCGGCGCCGGACTACCCGCCCCCGGCGTATCCGCCGCCGGGCTACCCCATCGAGTACCAACCCGGCTACGCGGGCCAATACCCGCCGCCCCCAGCCGGATACGGGCCACCGCCCGGCTATGACCAGCCGCCGGGCTACGGCGCGCCGCCCTACCAGCCGGGCCCGTCACAATTCGGGGGGCCGCCGGGCGGCTACGGGCCGCCACCGTATCCGGGCGGCTACTACCCCGCCCCGGACTACCTGGGCGGCTATGGCACCCCGAGCGGCGTCAAACCGGGCACGAACAAGCTCGCGATCGCCTCGCTCGTCACGTCGTTCACCGGCGTGTTCTGCTGCTGCGTCGGCTCGATTGTGGCGATCGTGCTGGGCGCGGTCGCGATCAACCAGATTCGGCGGACCCAGCAGGACGGCTACGGCCTGGCGGTGGCCGGCATCGTCATCGGCGTCGCGACCCTGGTGGTCACCACGATCGTCTTCCTGTTCGCGATGCACTCGCGTTAGCCGCATCCCAGCATCTGCCGTACCGAGCGCGGCTGCCTAGGCTCTCCCCATGGCATCGGTCAACAGGGTCTACATCGCCCGGCTCTCGCGGATGTTGGTGCTGGGTCCGCTCGGCGAATCCTTCGGCCGGGTCCGCGATGTCGTGATCAGCATCAGCATCGTGCGTCAACAACCGCGCGTCCTGGGATTGGTCGTCGACCTGGCGACGCGGCGCAGCATCTTCATCCCGATGCTTCGGGTCGCCGCGATCGAGCCGGAGGCCGTCACCCTCAACACCGGCAGCGTCTCCCTGCGCCACTTCGAACAGCGCCCGGGTGAGGTGCTGGCGATCGGCCAGGTGCTCGACACGCAGGTCAAGGTCAACGATCCCGCGCTGCCCGAATTGGCCGGCCTGGACGTCGTCGTCACCGACCTCGGGATCGAACAAACCCGCACCCGCGACTGGATGGTGAGCCGGGTCGCGGTCCGCAGCCAACGGCGGCTGGGGCGGCGCGGCCCCGTGCACGTCGTGGACTGGTACCACGTGCAAGGCCTGAGCCCGTCGGCGCTGGCGCTGCCGGGTCAGGGCGTGGCGCAGCTGCTGGATCAGTTCGAGGGCTGGAAGGCGGTCGACGTGGCCGACGCCATCCGCGGCCTGCCGCCCAAGCGCCGCTACGAAGTGCTCAAGGCGCTCGACGACGACCGGCTGGCGGATGTGCTGCAGGAACTGCCCGAACTGGACCAGGCCGACGTGCTCTCCGAGCTGGGCACGGAACGCTCTGCCGACGTCCTCGAGGAGATGGATCCCGACGACGCCGCCGACCTGCTCGGCGTGCTGAACCCGACGGACGCCGAGATGCTGCTGACCCGGATGGACCCGGACGATTCGGCCCCGGTCCGGCGGCTGCTGGCGCACTCGCCGGACACGGCGGGCGGGCTGATGACCTCGGATCCGGTGGTGCTGACGCCCGACACGTCGGTCGCCGAGGCGCTGGCCCGCGTCCGCGACCCCGACCTCACCCCCGCCCTGTCGTCCATGGTGTTCGTGGTGCGCCCGCCCACGGCCACGCCCACCGGCCGGTACCTGGGTTGTGTGCAACTGCAACGGCTGCTCCGCGAGGCACCGGCGGAACTGGTCGGCGGCATCGTGGACACCGACCTGCTCACCCTGACGCCGGAGACCCCGCTGGCGGCGGTGACCCGCTACCTGGCGGCCTACAACCTGGTGTGCGGACCGGTGCTCGATGATCAGAACCACCTGCTGGGCGCGGTGACGGTGGACGACCTGCTCGATCACCTGTTGCCGCACGACTGGCGGGTGGACATGCAGGCGCTCGACGCCGCAGGCCGGCTCGACGAACTGGGAGGATCCGCGTGAGCAAGTCCCCGGCACCCCGCCGGCTGCTTTCCACCCCGCGGACGTCGCGCAGATACTCGCCGCGCCTGGACCCCGAGGCCGTCGGCCAGATCACCGAGTCCATCGCGCGGTTCTTCGGCACCGGCCGCTACCTGCTGGTGCAGACCATCGTGGTGATCGTGTGGATCGCCGTGAACCTCTTCGCCGCCGCGGCCCGCTTCGACCCCTATCCCTTCATCCTGCTCAACCTCGCCTTCTCCACGCAGGCCGCCTACGCGGCGCCGCTGATTTTGCTCGCCCAGAATCGTCAGGAAAACCGGGACCGGGTCGCGCTCGAACAGGATCGTCATCGCGCGGCGCAGACCAAGGCCGACACCGAGTTTCTGGCCCGCGAGCTCGCGGCCGTGCGGCTCGCCGTCGGCGAGGTCGTGACCCGCGAATATCTGCGTCATGAGCTGGAGGATCTGCGCGCGCTGCTGGCCCGGCTGGACCCCGAATCCGGGGGCGCCGAGGGGGTACAGGGCGGCGACGGCGTGGACCGCGCCACTAAGAAATCGGGCTGAGAACCAGTTCAGACCATTGCGCCACTCTGGTCACAAGAGTTATGTATGGTGATCTAGTTCACGGCTGAAGAGCAGTTGACCAGCTCACATACCTAGGACGGTCGAGTGCGCATTGGGGGACGCCGGGGTGCACGCCCGGCCGCCGCAGCGGAGCGGCAAGGAGCACTTCAGGTGACGCGCACGCGCGCATTCGGCGTCGCCACGATCGCCCCGTTGGTCTTCGCCGGGGCGGTGAGCGGGGCGGCACCCTCGCTCCCCGAAAAGCTTCCGCAGGTGCACGCGAAAGTGGCCCCGGTGGCCGCGGTTTCCCCCACCGTTCCCGACCTCTCGGGCCCGGCGGTCGTGTCCGCCGACCGTTCACCCACCGCCTTCCACGTCGCCGAGCCCGCCCTGTCGGCTCCGCCGAAACCGATGATCGTGAATGCGCCTGGGGCGCTTGGCATTCCGAGCATCGCGTTGGCGGCCTACCGCAGCGCCGAACAGAAGATGGCCGTGGCCGCCCCCGGCTGCGGCGTCAGCTGGAACCTGCTCGCCGGGATCGGCCGCATCGAGTCGGGTCATGCCGGCGGCGGGGCGGTCGACGCGCGCGGCACTGCGGTCGTCCCGATCTACGGCCCCGCGTTGGACGGCACGCTGCCGGGCAACGAGATCATCCTGCAGAGCAGCACCGGCAATCGGCCCACCTACGCCCGCGCGATGGGGCCGATGCAGTTCTTGCCCGGCACCTGGGCGCGGTACGCCTCCGACGGCAAGGGCGACGGCGTCGCCGATCCGCAGAACCTGTTCGACTCCACGCTGGCCGCGGCGCGCTACCTGTGCAGCGGCGGCCTCAACCTCCGCGACCCGTCGCAAGTGATGGCCGCGATCCTGCGCTACAACAACTCGATGGCGTACGCGCAGAACGTGCTGGGCTGGGCGTCGGCGTACGCCACCGGCGTGGTTCCGGTCGACCTGCCTCCGATGACGGGCCCGCCGCCCCCGCTCGCCGACGCGCACCTCGAGCATGCCGAGGGACTCGGCCCCAACCTGCCGATGAACGTCAACGGGTTGCCGTTGGACGACCCCCTGGCGCGCATGCCGCTGATCGACCTCTCCGGGCCGCAGAGCCCCGGTCAGCAGTCGATGTTCCCGTGGATGACCCCCACGCCGCAGCAGGCCCCGACGCGTATGCCCGGCTGCACGGTGATCTGTGTCGGTCCCCAGAATCCGCCGCAGCCGGCCCAGCCGTGGGCGCCGCCGCCCATGGCACCGCCGCCGATGGCACCACCCCCGCCAATGGCCCCGCCGATGGCCCCGCCGCCACCGCCGGACGCGCAGGCTCCCGCGCCCCAGGCGGCCCCGGCCCCCGCGGCTGCGGCACCCAAACCCGCCGGCCCGCCGAACGCGGCGGCGCCGAAGCCGCCGGGACCCGTCGCGGGCGGCTGACCGCCGCCAGACGGCCCCATCGCGCACGCCTACACTCGGCGGTGATGTCTGGTCATGACGCTGCCGACTTGAGCGCAGCAATCCGCACCGCCCTGGGGAAGGTGATCGACCCCGAACTCCGGCGCCCGATCACCGAACTGGGGATGGTCAAGAGCATTGACACCCAGCCCGACGGCGGCGTGCACGTCGGGATCTACCTGACCACCGCCGCGTGCCCGAAGAAGACGGAGATCACCGAGCGGGTCACCAACGCGGTCGCCGACGTGCCGGGCACCGGCGCCGTCAAGGTCACCCTGGACGTGATGAACGACGAGCAGCGCACCGAACTGCGCAAGCAGTTGCGCGGCGATGCCCGCGAGCCCGTCATCCCCTTCGCCCAACCGAATTCGCTGACGCGGGTGTATGCGGTCGCGTCCGGAAAGGGCGGTGTGGGCAAGTCCACCGTCACGGTCAACCTGGCCGCGGCCATGGCGGCCCGCGGCCTCTCGGTGGGCGTGCTCGACGCCGACATCCACGGCCATTCCATCCCCCGGATGATGGGCACCACGGACCGGCCCACCCAGGTCGAGTCGATGATCCTGCCCCCCATCGCACACGAGGTGAAGGTCATCTCGATCGCCCAGTTCACCGAGGGCAACACCCCGGTGGTGTGGCGCGGGCCGATGCTGCACCGGGCGCTGCAACAGTTCCTGGCCGACGTCTACTGGGGCGATCTGGACGTCCTCCTGCTGGACCTGCCGCCGGGCACCGGGGACATCGCCATCTCGGTGGCCCAGCTGATCCCCAGCGCCGAGATCATGGTGGTGACGACGCCGCAGCTGGCCGCGGCCGAGGTCGCCGAGCGGGCGGGCAGCATCGCGATGCAAACCCGGCAGCGCATCGCCGGCGTCGTGGAGAACATGGCGGGCCTCACGCTGCCGGACGGCTCGACGATGCAGGTGTTCGGCGAGGGCGGCGGCCGGCAGGTGGCCGAGCGCCTGTCCCGCGCCGTCGGCGCCGAGGTGCCGCTGCTCGGCCAGATCCCGTTGGACCCAGCGCTGGTGGCCGCCGGCGATTCCGGCACCCCCATCGTGCTCAGCGCCCCGGATTCCCCGGCGGGCAAGGAGCTGCGCAGCGTGGCCGACAACCTGTCATCGCGACGGCGCGGCCTGGCGGGCGTGTCGCTGGGCCTGGATCCGACGCGGCGCTAGGTCCGATGGCGGCGACCCGCTAGGTCGCGTCGGCGTCGAACGGCGCCGGCCCGGGAGCCTGCACGGGCGGTGGCGACGGCTCCGCCGGCGCGGCCGCGGTGCCGTTGACGGGCCGGTCGAAGTTCCCCGTCAAGAACGAATCGTCGCCGTCCAGCAGGTGCTTGGTCAGCGCGGCGCGCGGCGTCATCCCGCGCAGCCGCTGCAGCTCGCTCAGCGGCGCGCGGAGCTCGTCGAACTCGGGCCCGAGGTCTTCGCGCAGCTGGGTTGTCACCCCGCTGAGGTAGTCGCGCGCCTGGCGCAGCGCGGTCGACGTCCAGCGGATGGCGCCGGGGAGCCGCTCGGGGCCGAGGACCACCAGCCCCACCACGACGAGGACCAGGATGTGCTCCCAGCTCAGGCTGCCGAACATCTAGCTGCCGTCGGGGTCGGGCTTGACGGTCAGGGTGACGTGCCGGCCGTCGCGGACCACCTCAATCGGGGAGTCCTGGCCGATGGTCAGCTGCCGGACGGCGACGACGAACTCGTCGGCGTCGGCGACGGTGCGGTTACCGACCTTGACGATGACGTCGTTCTCCAGGATCCCGCCCTTTTGCGCGGGGCTGCCGGCCTTCACGTTGGCGACCTGCGCACCGGAGGCGATCGCGTTGCTCACCGAGCGGGTGCTGATGCCCAGCGTCGGGTGCACGATCTTGCCGTCCTTGATCAGCGTCTGGGCCACCTGCTTGGCCTCGTTGATCGGGATCGCGAAGCCCAGCCCACTTGCGCTGTCGGACAACGACTTACCCGCGGTGTTGATCCCGATCACCTGCGAGTCCATGTCGATCAGCGGGCCACCGGAGTTGCCGTGGTTGATCGACGCGTCGGTCTGCAGGGCGTCGATGACGGTGTCGGTGTCCGAGCCCTCCCCCGACAACGGGACGGGCCGGTGCAGCGCGCTGATGATGCCGTGGGTCACGGTGCTGCGCAGCCCGAGCGGCGCGCCCGCCGCCAGCACCTCGTCGCCGACGCGCACCTTGTCCGAGTCGCCGAACCGGGCCACGCTCAGGTTGTCGACGTTGTCGACCTTGAGCACCGCCAGGTCGGTCTTGGGGTCGCGCCCGACCAGGTTGGCGGGCACTTCCTTGCCGTCGTTGAACACCACGGTCGTCTTGAACTGGCTGGGGTTGTTCGCCGCCTCGGAGATCACGTGGTTGTTCGTGATGATGTAGCCGCGGCCGTCGATCACCACGCCGGAGCCCTGCATGCCCTCCTGGTCGCTCTTGGACTCGATGGTCACCACCGCGTTCGCGGTTGCGGCCGCCACCTTGGCGAACCGGCCGGCCGGGCCCTCCCCGTTGCCGTTGGTCGACAGCGTCACCTTCGAGGTGGTGAACGCCTCGGCGACCTCGGCCGTCTTGCGCCCGATCACCCCGCCGATCACGCCGATCACCAGCGCGATCAGCAACAGCACCAGCAGCGCGAGGTAGGACACCTTGCCGCCGAACAGCACGTCGCGCACGCCCAGCTTGCCGCCGTAGCCCTGCGGTCCCCGCGGCCCCGACGGGGGGACCGCCGGGGTGCCCAACGCGGCCCCGGCCGACGGGTCCCGCCACGGATCATCGAGCTCGTCGGGGCCGGCACCGTCCTTCTCGGCGGCCAGCGCGCCGGCGTCAACGGGGTGGCGCTGCAGCGAGTCGGGGCTGCCGACCGGCCGGCTGAACGCCTCCTGGAGGACCGGATCGGCCGGCTCGTCGTGCGGGGAGAACTCGCCCTGGTCCCGGTACTTCTGCGGGCGGACGCGGTCG
Organism: Mycobacterium sp. UM_11; assembly: GCF_001414075.1. NCBI lineage: Bacteria > Bacillati > Actinomycetota > Actinomycetes > Mycobacteriales > Mycobacteriaceae > Mycobacterium > Mycobacterium sp. UM_11. Next base: position 19,093 of record NZ_LATC01000005.1, read on the forward strand.
GCCAGGAAGGACCCGCGCAGTCCGGCGGGGCGGCTGAAGAGTTGACGCGATGCGGGGTCCACCGGCGGACGGGAGACGGGGCGCGGGGCTAAGCGGTTGCCGCTGTTCTTGCCGCTGTCCTGCTTCTGGTCGAAGCCTTGATCGGAGGTCACGTTATCCCTTTGGATCCTCTTCTTGAGCGCTCGAGACAGGCCCTGCACCGGGCGATATCCACGACACCGGCGTGGTCGTGTTCACCCTAGTATCCACGGTTCGTGGCGGGTCGCCCATGAGCGCGGGGGCGGGGTGCGCAAATTCGGCGGGGTCAACCATCGGCAGTTGCGCGGGAAGTCGCCGAGCTAGGGGCGCTTGCGCTGCTCACGGGCGTCGCGGTCAGCGAATCGGTCGGATGCCCGGGTGGTGGCGTCGTCGGGCGAATCGTAGGGAATCTCGGCGAGCATGCCGAGCAGCGTGCTGGGGATGCGGATGGGATGTGAGTCGCGCAGCGCGGCGCGGGCCCGGCTTTGGTCGTCGACCTCCGCCGCGCACTGCGGGCACAGCGACAAGTGATGCGCCGCCCGCAGGTGCGCGTTCATGCGCAGCTCACCGTCGACGAACGCCGCGATGGCCTCCACGGAAAGGTGCTCGGTGGAACCGAACTGGCGCGGCGCGCCGACGGGCGCATCGCTCTGAGAGGCGAACTGTGCGGGGAGCCAGGAGAACGCGCGCCGGAAGAGATGTCCTCGATCGGGCATCACCGGGTCCTTTCGTTGCGCCTACCCCTCGAATGTAGCGCGAGGCGGTGCGCAATATCGCGTGTCAATACCGCAAATCCGCTGGCTTATCCCCAAGCGGCGAACCCGGGTGTGCCGATTCGGGCGGTCGGCTACGCCGACTCGGCGTGGGCCGCGGCGCCCGGTTGGGGGTGCGCGGCCAGGTAGTCGCGCAAGGCCTGGCGGCCGCGGTGGATGCGGCTGCGCACGGTGCCGAGCTTCACGCCCAGGGTCGCGCCGATCTCCTCGTAGGACAGGCCCTCGATGTCACACAGCACGACCGCGGCGCGGAACTCCGGCGGCAGCGAATCCAGGGCCGCCTGCAAATCCGGGCCCAGCCGCGAATCGTGGTAGATCTCTTCGGGGTTGGGCTCGTCGGCGGGCACCCGCTCGTAGTCCTCCGGCAACGCCTCCATCCGGATGCGCGCGCGCCGGCGCACCATGTCGAGGAAGAGGTTGGTGGTGATGCGGTGCAGCCAGCCTTCGAACGTTCCCGGCTGATAGTTCTGCACCGACCGGAAAACCCGGATGAAGGTCTCCTGGGTGAGGTCCTCCGCGTCGTGCTGATTGCCGGAGAGGCGGTAGGCCAGCCGGTAGACCCGGTCGGCGTGCTGACGCACCAGCTCGTCCCACGAGGGCATCGTGGACTTGTCCCCGGTCGCGTCGAAAACCGCGGTGCCTTGCAAACCCTCGGACGGCTCCACCCACTCGTCCGCGGGGCAGTCCTGCGGGTGCGACATGCTGGCCGGGCCCAAAAGCGTGGTGATGATCAGATCCTCCGAATCCGTCCTGCCGAAAAGCGACAAGTCGTCACAGACGGCAACACGTAGCCGCCAGTCCGTATTCCCGTCCCAACGCGCTCCGCGATCCATAGGGACACCGTCGCGTATCGGCGTATGTGCGATATATGAACAATCTGAGCTCAGGCTGAGAAACCGTATCGTTACCAGCGCTGTGCAGGACATATCCGCGGCGGCGTGAAGTTAAACGCATCGGCTTCGCCGGGTGTGTCGTGCCGGGCCGCCTTAGGCGCGCCATGTCGGGCCGCACACCAGAGTGGAATACGCTGCGGGCATGGACGGCACCGACGCAGAAACCCCCGACCAGGCGGCGCCCAGTCGAGCCGAATCCCTCATCGCGCACGCCGAGGGGTCGATCTCGGAAGACGCCCTGCTGGCCGCCGCCCGCGAGCGCGCCGTGGACATCGGCGCCGGGGCGGTGACGCCGGCGGTGGGGGCCCTGCTGAGCCTGCTGACCAAGCTCAGCGGCGGCAAGGCCGTCGCCGAGGTGGGGACCGGCGCGGGGGTCAGCGGGCTCTGGCTGTTGTCCGGCATGGGCGACGACGGCGTCCTGACGACCATCGACATCGAGCCCGAATATCTGCGGCTGGCCAAGCAGGCCTTCTCCGAGGCCGGCATCGGACCGTCGCGCACGCGGTTGATCAGCGGCCGCGCCCAGGAGGTGCTGACCCGGCTCGCCGACGAGTCCTACGACCTCGTGTTCGTCGACGCCGACCCGGTCGACCAGCCGGACTACGTCGTGGAGGGCGTGCGGCTGTTGCGCTCGGGCGGCGTCATCGTCGTGCACCGGGCCGCCCTCGGCGGGCGGGCCGGCGATCCCGCCGCCCGCGACGCCGAGGTGGCCGCGGTGCGGGAAGCGGCGCGGCTCATCGCCGAGGACGAGCGGCTCACCCCGGCCCTGGTGCCGCTGGGCGACGGGATTTTGGCCGCGGTCCGCGACTGACCGCGCCGCCGCGGCGACGCGTAGACGACCGCCCGACGATCTATACGAATTCTTGACGCGACACCTCCTTGACTCGCGACTGAACAGACGTTTAGCGTACTGAACATGCGTTCAGCCGACCTGACCGCCGCCGCCCGGATCCGCGACGCGGCCATCGAGCAGTTCGGCCAGCACGGCTTCGGGGTCGGGCTGCGCAAGATCGCGGAGGCCGCCGGCGTCAGCGCCGCGCTGGTGATTCACCACTTCGGCTCCAAGGAGGGCCTGCGCAAGGCCTGCGAGGACTACATCGCCGATCAGATCTACAACCAGAAGTCCGAGGCGATTCGCTCCAACGACCCGGCCACCTGGTTCGCGCAGTTGGCCGAGATCGAGGAGTACGCGCCGCTGATGGCCTACGTGGTCCGCAGCATGCAGACCGGCGGCGAGCTGGCGAACATGATGTGGCGCAGGATGATCGACAACACCTCCGCCTACATGGAAGAGGGCGTGCGCGCCGGCACGATCAAGCCCAGCCGCGACCCCGAGGCGAGGGCCAAATACCTGGGCATCACCGGCGGCGGGGGGTTCTTGCTCTACCTGCAAATGCACGAAACCCCAACGGATCTGCGGGCAGTCCTACGCGACTATGCCCGAGACATGGTGCTGCCGGCCCTGGAGATCTACACCGAGGGATTGATGGTCGACCGGACCATGTACGACGCGTTCCTGGCCGCCGAAGATCAAGGAGGATCACATGACGATTGACAATGCAGCGCCCATCGAAATTCACGGCCTGATAAAGAATTTCGGGTCGGTGCGCGCGCTGGATGGCCTCGAGCTCTCGGTGCGCGAAGGTGAAGTGCACGGCTTCCTCGGCCCCAACGGCGCCGGGAAGTCGACGACGATGCGCATCCTGCTGGGCTTGGTCAAGGCGGACGGCGGCAGCGTGCGGCTGCTGGGCGGCGATCCCTGGACCGACGCGGTCGCGCTGCACCGCCAGATCGCCTACGTGCCAGGCGATGTCACGCTGTGGCCGACGCTGACCGGCGGCGAGACCATCGACATGCTGGCCCGCATGCGCGGCGGCATCGACCACAAGCGTCGCGCCGAGCTGATCGAGCGTTTCGACCTCGACCCACACAAGAAGGCGCGGACCTACTCGAAGGGCAACCGGCAGAAGGTCTCGCTGATCTCCGCCTTCTCCTCGCGGGCCCGCCTGTTGCTCTTGGACGAGCCGAGCAGCGGCCTGGACCCGTTGATGGAGAACGTCTTTCAGCAGTGCGTCGCCGAGGCGCGTGACGACGGGGCAACGGTCTTGCTGTCCAGCCACATCCTGGCCGAGACCGAGGCGCTGTGCGAACGGGTGACCATCATCCGGGCCGGCAAGACCGTCGAGAGCGGGTCGCTGGACTCGATGCGCCATCTGAGCCGCACCTCGATCAAGGCCGAAATGACCGGCGACCCCGGCGACCTCACGCGCATCAAGGGCGTCGAGGACGTCAGCGTCGAGGGCAACACCGTGCGCGCCCAGGTCGACGGCGAGAGCCTCGGAGAATTGATCCGGGCGCTGGGCGACGCGGGCGTGCGCAGCCTGGTCAGCCAGCCGCCGACCCTCGAGGAACTCTTCCTGCGCCACTACGACACCGCGGACAAGGTGGCCGCATCATGAGCACCGCAACCCTGGATCGGTCGCACCGGCCGGCCCACCCCGCGCCGCCACGTCGGCCGAACTTCGCGGGAACGCTGGGCATGCTGCGGCTCTACTTGCGGCGCGACCGCATCGCGCTGCCCCTGTGGGTGCTGCTGCTGTCGGTGCCGTTGGCAACGGTGTACGTCGGCAGCATCGAAAAGGTCTACCCCACCCAGGCCGCCCGCGCCGGGTTCGCGGCTTCCATCATGGCAAGCCCCGCACAACGCGCGCTCTACGGGCAGGTCTACAACGACAGCCTTGGGGCCGTTGGCATTTGGAAGGCCGGAATGTTCCACATGCTGATCGCGGTGGCCGTCATCCTGACCGTCATCCGGCACACCCGCGCGGACGAGGAGGCCGGCCGCACCGAACTCGTGGACTCGACCGCGGTCGGTCGCTACGCCAGCCTCAGCGCCGCCCTGCTGTTGTCGTTCGGTGCCAGCATCGCCACCGGAGCGATCGGCGCGGCGGGGCTGCTCACCACCGATGTCGCGCCCGGCGGGTCGCTCGCCTTCGGCGCGGCGTTGGCCTGCTCCGGGCTGGTGTTCACCGCCGTCGCCGCAGTGGCCGCGCAGCTGTCGCCGAGCGCGCGGGTCGCGCGCGGCACGGCGTTTGCGATCCTGGCGGCCGCCTTCACGCTGCGCGCCCTCGGCGACGCGGGTTCCGGTGCGCTGTCCTGGCTTTCGCCGCTGGGCTGGTCGCTGCAAGTCCGCCCCTACGCGGGTGACCACTGGCCGGTGCTGATGCTGCACCTGGTAACCACCGTCGCGCTCACCGCGGTGGCGTATCGGCTCCTCGCCGGCCGGGACGTGGGCGCGGGCCTGTTCGCCGAGCGCCCCGGCCCCGGCGCCGCCGCGCCCGCGCTCGGCAACGTGTTCGGGCTGGCGTGGCGGCTGGACCGCGGGGCGCTGGTGCTGTGGACCGTGGGCCTGTGCCTGTACGGCCTCCTGATGGGCAGCGTGGTGCAAGGCATCGGCGCGCAGCTCGGCGACAGCAACGCCGCCCGCGACATCGTCGTCCGAATGGGCGGCACCAACGCCTTGGCGGAAGCCTTTATCGCCGTCGCGTTCACGATGCTGGGCATGGCCGCGGCCGCGTTCTCGGTTTCGCTGACCTTGCGGCTACATCAGGAGGAGTCGGCCCAACGCGCCGAGACGACGCTGGCCGGCGCGGTGTCGCGCGATCGGTGGCTCGCCAGCCACGTGCTGGCCGCGTTGCTGGGCTCCACGGTGGCGATGCTGGTCAGCGGGTTGGCGGGCGGCCTCGTCTACGGCGCCGCCGCGGGGGACGTCGGTGGCAAGGTGGCCGTTGTCGTGGCAAGCGCGGCCGTTCAACTGCCCGCCGTGTGGCTGATGTGCGCGGTGACCGTCCTCTTGTTCGGTGTCGCACCGCGATTCACGCCCGTGGCCTGGGGCGTTCTCGTCGGCTTCGTCGCCCTGTACCTGATCGGTTCCCTGGCCGGGTTCCCGCAGTGGGTGCTCGACTTCGAGCCGTTCGCTCACATCCCGCGCGTCAGCAAAGATTTCACGGCCGCGCCGCTGTTGTGGTTGCTCGCCATCGATGCCACACTGATCGCCCTGGGAGCCGTGGCTTTTCGACGACGCGATCTGCGCGGTTAGGAGCGGCATGAAGATCGGTGTTCGATTAGCGGTGTCTTCGATCCTCGGGATCGCCGCCTACGCCCTGGTCCTATTCGTGCCGGCCGGCACCATCCGCTATTGGCAGGGATGGGTGTTCATCTCCATCTTCACCGTGGTATCGATCATCCCGACAATCTATTTGGCGCGGAAACACCCGGACGCGCTGCAGCGCCGCATGCACGCGGGACCACAGGCGGAAAGCCGAACCGCCCAGAAGATCATCAGCGCCGGCGCGTTCGGGATCCTCTTCGTGATCATGGCGTTCAGCGCGTTCGACCATCGGATGGGCTGGTCGACGGTCCCCGTATGGCTGTGCCTGGTCGGTGTGGTCCTGATAGCGGCCGGGCTGGGGCTCTCGATGCGGGTGATCATCGAGAACAGCTACGCCGCCGCCACCGTCACCGTGGAGGAAGGCCAGAAGGTGGCCTCGGAAGGTCTCTACAAGTCCATCCGCCACCCGATGTACGCCGGGAACGTGATCATGATGGTGGGCATGCCGCTGGCGCTGGGCTCGTACTGGGCGCTGCTGTTGATCATCCCGGGCGTCGCGCTGCTCGTGCTGCGCATCCTGGACGAGGAGAAGCTGCTCTACACCGAACTGCCCGGCTACCGCGAGTACGCCGAGCACGTGCCCTACCGGCTGCTGCCGAACGTGTGGTAGCCGCCCGGCGCGGCTAGATCCAGACGCCCTTGCCCACCGCGACCACACCGCCGGCGCTGATGGCGAAGCGTTCGCGGTCCTTCTCCAGGTCCACGCCGACCATCTCGCCGGGCCCGACGACGACGTTCTTGTCCAGGATGGCGTGGCGCACCACCGCGCCCCGGCCGACCCGGGCGCCCGGCATGATCACGCTGCCCTCCACGATCGCGCCGTCGTCGACCACGACGTTGGACGACAGCACCGAATTGCGCACCGACGCCGCGGAAATGATGCTGCCCGCCCCGACGACCGACTCCTGCGCCGAGCCGCCGTTGACGAACTTGGCCGGCGCCAGGTTTTCGGACTCGCCCCGAATCGGCCAGCGCTTGTTGTAGAGGTTGAAGACCGGGTGGACCGACACCAGGTCCATGTGCGCGTCGTAGAAGGCGTCGAGCGTTCCCACGTCCCGCCAGTAGCCGCGGTCGCGGTCGGTTGCCCCGGGCACCTCGTTGTCCCTGAAGTCGTACACCGCGGCCAGCCCGTCGCCCACCAGGCGCGGGATGATGTCACCGCCCATGTCGTGATCGGAGTGGTCGTCGTCGGCGTCCGCGCGGATCGCGTCGATGAGCACCTTGGTGGTGAAGATGTAGTTGCCCATCGACACGTACGTCGAGTCGGGGTCGTCGGGTGTTCCCGGCGGGTCCAGGGGCTTCTCCACGAAATCGCGGATGCGGCCGGAGTCGTCGGAGTCGATGCACCCGAATGCGGTGGCCTCGCCGCGGGGCACCCGGATGCCGGCGACCGTCGCGCCCGCCCCACTTTCGATGTGGAATTGGACCATCTGCTCCGGGTCCATCCGATACACGTGGTCGGCGCCGAAAACGACTATGTAGTCGGGATCTTCGTCGTAGATCAGGTTGAGCGACTGGTAGATCGCGTCGGCGGAGCCGGTGTACCACCGGGGGCCCAGCCGCTGCTGCGCGGGCACCGGGGTGATGTACTCACCGGCCAGCCCGGACAACCGCCAGTTCTGCGAAATGTGACGGTCCAGTGAATGCGACTTGTACTGAGTGAGAACGCAGATGCGCAAATAGCGCGCGTTCACGAGGTTGGACAGCACGAAGTCGATCAATCGGTAGGCGCCGCCGAAGGGAACCGCGGGCTTGGCCCGATCCGCGGTCAGCGGATACAGCCGCTTGCCCTCACCCCCGGCCAGGACAATGCCCAGCACGTGCGGCGCTTCCCTCATGGGTCAAACCTATCGGCCCTCGGGAAACGCTGCCAGGGGGACCGCGCTATTGGCGGTGTTCTGTGCGGCTGTCCGTCAAGGTATTTGGTCCCGCCGGCCGGTCACCCAGAACCGGGCCCGACTCGCGGGCCTCGTCACCGCCGCGCGGCTCGATATTCGGCGTCTTCTCGGCCCGACTCGCGGGCCTCGTCGCCGCCGAACTACCGTGCGGGTATGCGGGTGGCGATGATGACTCGGGAGTACCCACCGGAGGTCTACGGGGGAGCCGGGGTACATGTCACGGAACTGGTCGCCCAACTGCGCCGCCTGTGCGCGGTCGACGTGCACTGCATGGGCGCGCCGCGGCCGAACGCCTTCGTGCACCAGCCCGATCCGCGCCTGCAGGGCGCCAACCCGGCGCTGTCGACGTTGTCCTCGGACCTGCTGATGGCCAACGCCGTATCGGCGGCCACCGTGGTGCATTCGCACACCTGGTACACCGGCATGGCCGGTCACCTGGCCGCGCTGCTTTACGACCTCCCGCACGTGCTGACGGCGCATTCGCTCGAGCCGCTACGGCCGTGGAAGGCCGAGCAGCTCGGCGGCGGCTACCGGGTGTCGACGTGGGTGGAGCACACCGCGGTCCAGGCCGCCGACGCCGTCATCGCGGTCAGCTCCGCCATGCGCGAGGACATCCTGCGGGTCTACCCCGCCCTCGATCCCAGCGTCGTGCACGTCATCCGCAACGGCGTCGACACCGGCGTCTGGCATCCGGCGGGGCCGATGCAAACGGGTTCGGTGCTGGCGGAACTCGGGGTTGACCCGCAGCGGCCGACCGTCGCGTTCGTCGGCCGGATCACCCGGCAGAAGGGCGTCGCCCAATTGGTGGCGGCGGCGCACCACTTCGATCCGCAGGTGCAGGTCGTGCTCTGCGCGGGCGCCCCCGACACCCCCGAGATAGCCGACGAGATCCGGTCCGCGGTGGCGCGGCTGGCCCACAACCGGCAGGGCGTGTTTTGGATCAGGGACATGCTGCCCATCGGCGAACTACGCGAAATATTATCGGCGGCAACAATTTTCGTGTGCCCCTCGGTGTACGAGCCGCTCGGCATCGTGAACCTGGAGGCGATGGCCTGCGCGACGGCGGTGGTGGCGTCCGACGTCGGCGGAATTCCCGAGGTGGTGGCCGACGGGGTGACCGGTTCGCTGGTGCATTACGACCCCGGCGACCCGACCGGGTTCCAGGTCCGGCTGGCCGAGGCGGTCAACGAGCTCGTCGCCGACCCCGAGAAGGCGAAGCGTTACGGCGAGGCGGGACGTCAGCGCTGCGTCGAGGAATTCTCCTGGGCCCGGGTGGCGGAGCAGACCTTGGACATCTACCGAAAGGTGTGCGCCTAGGGCCGCGGGCAGCCGTGCGCGGGCGCGCGTCAGCTGGAGCTCGTGACACCCTTGAGTTCGTCACCGAGTGCGGCGGCTTCGTCGGGCGTCAGCTCAACGACCAGTCGACCGCCTCCCTCAAGTGGTACCCGCATCACGATGCCGCGCCCCTCCTTGGTTGCTTCCAGAGGACCGTCGCCGGTCCGGGGCTTCATCGCCGCCATCGAGTGCTCCCTCCAGGTTCGAGCCGGCCCGCCCTTGCGGACCCGGTCGGCGCCGAGCATGCCCCGCCAGCGATTTTCCAGCCATACCCGACATCGAACTGCCAAATCACGCCTCCATTGTTCCCTATCCAGGTCACGAGTTGTACAAAGACCCGGTTCTCGGGGTTTGCCGGCCACTCGCGGCCCGCGCCGTCACCGGGGGGAAGGCACCCAGCAGCCCTGGATATGGTCGTCGACCATCCCGGTGGCCTGCATCAACGCATAGGCGGTGGTCGGGCCGACGAAGCGGAAGCCGCGCCGCTTGAGCTCGAGGGCCATGGCCTTCGATTCCGCAGTGGCCGAGGGGATTTCGGAGCCGTCGGCCGGGCGGGGGCAAGGTTCCGGCGCAAACGACCACAGCAGCTTGGACAGGTCCGCCGGGGTGCCCAGCTCGGCGGCGGCGCGCGCGTTCGCGATCGTCGCGTCGATCTTGGCCCGGTTGCGCACGATTCCGGTATCCGCCATCAGCCGCTGCACGTCGGCGTCGGTATAGCCGGCGACCCGTTCGAAATCGAACCCGGCGAAGGCGCGCCGGAAGTTCTCCCGCTTGCGCAGGATGATCAGCCACGACAACCCGCTCTGGAAGGCCTCCAGGCTCATCCGCTCGAACAGCGCCACCCCGTCGTGCACCGGGCGGCCCCACTCCTGATCGTGGTAGTCGCGGTACATCTCGAAGTCGGGTCCGGGCCGAATGGCCGCCCAGCCGCACCGAACCAGCCCGTCATCGCTCACATCTAGTCCTGACGCTCCTCGCCGCCCTCGGGTTCCCCGGGTTCGTCCTCCGCCGCCGCGGGGGCGTGCACCGCGGCCAGCTGGCCGCGCAGCGCCTCGAGCTCGCGGGCGAGCCGGTCCAGGACCCAGTCCACCTCGCTGGTCTTGTATCCGCGCAGCACCTGGGTGAACTTGACGGCGTCGACGTCCGCGCCGGTCACCCCGTAGGCGGGCAGCACCGTCGCGGTGGTCCCGCGCGGCAGGGGCGGCAGCTGCTCACCGCGACCGAACAGCAGACTCGCGGCACCGAACAGCACGATCGCCACCAGCACCAGCACGACCAGATACAGCAACACCAACGCCACGCCGTCGATACTGCCCTATGCCACCGACACCGCGACGAACCAGCGTGGCCTCAGCGCGGCCGCAGGACCGTCATGGGCGGGCGGTCCGCCAGCGACACCGGCGACGTGTGCTGGGTGTAGCCGAAACCCTCCCGGTCGTCGGCGAAGAACTGCGTCAACCCGACCCCCGAGTCGGGGACCCCGCAGCGCGACAGCATGGTCGCGATGACCTGGCGGCTCATTGCCCCCAGCTCGGCGAGCGGACGGTTGCGGTGGGCGCGAACCCCGAGGTTGACCTGGGCGATCGCCTCCAGGCCCAACCGATCGAAGGTGTCCAGCAGCAGGCCGATCTCCACGCCGTAGCCGGGCGCGAACGGCACCGACGCGAGCAATTCGCGGGTGGCGGCGTACTCCCCGCCGAGCGGCTGCAGGATGCAGCCAAGCTCGGGCCGCAGCGCGGCGAGCAACGGCCGGGCCACCAGCTCGGTGACGCGTCCGCCGCCGGTGGTGCCCGCGGCACCCCCGACGTCGCCGACCTGCAGCGGCCGCCGGTAGAAGCTCTTGACCAGGTGGATGCCGTCGCCGGTGAGCAGCGGGGCGACCAGCCACGGCACGAACATCGGGTGCGGGCTGATCAGGTCGGAGTCGACGAAGACGACGATGTCGCCGCTGGTGGCCGCGAGCGAGCGCCACAGCGCCTCCCCCTTGCCGGGCCGGACCGGCACCTCGGGTAAGGCCTGCTCCCGGCTGACGACGCGGGCGCCGGCGGCGACCGCGCGGATCTCGGTGTCGTCGGTGGAGCCGGAGTCCAGCACGATCAGCTCGTCGACCAGGCCGTCCACCAGCGGCGAGATGCTGTCGACCACCGATTCGATGGTGTCCTCTTCGTTGAGCGCCGGTAGCACGACCGAGATGGTCCGTCCCGCCTTGGCGGCCTCGAGTTCGGCGAGGGTCCAGCTCGGACGGTTCCAGCTGCGATCGGCCAGCCACGCGTCACCGGGCCCGGCGGCCAGCACGGCGGCGTCGCTGAACAGGTCGGACGCCGTCATGCCAGCCCCCTCACCGTGCGCGCCGGCGGCCGCACGCCCTGGATGGCGGCCACCATCTCCAGCACCCGCCGGGTCGCGGCGACCTCGTGCACCCGAAACATCCGCGCGCCGGCGGCCGCCGCCATCGCGGTGGCCGCCAACGTTCCCTCCAGCCGCTCGGTCAATTCCACACCCAGAGTCTCCCCGACGAAGTCCTTGTTACTCAAAGCCATGAGCACGGGCCATCCGGTATTAACAAGATCGCTCACATGGCGCAACAGCAGCAGCCCGTGAAAGGTGTTCTTGCCGAAGTCGTGGGCCGGGTCGATCAACACCTGGTCGCGGGCCACCCCGCGGGCGACCGCGCGCTCGGCCGCGGCGGTGACCTGACGGATGACGTCGTCGACGACGCCGCGCGTGGTGGTCCCGTAGCTCACCCGGAACGGACGCGTGCGGGGCAGCGCACCGCCGGTGTGCGAGCACACCAGGCCGGCGCCGAACTCCGCGGCCACCTCGGCCAGGGCCGGGTCGATGCCGCCCCAGGTGTCGTTGATCAGGTCCGCCCCGGCCGCGCAGGCCACCTTGGCCACCTCGGAGCGCCAGGTGTCGACGCTGATCAGCTGGTCCGGATAGGCGCCGCGCAACCACTCGATGAACGGGATCAACCGGGCGATCTCGGTGTCCGCATCGACGTCCTGGCCCGGCCCGGCTTTGACGCCGCCGACGTCGACGACGTCGGCGCCCTCGGCGATGGCGCGGTGCGCGGCGTCGCGGGCGGCCTCGTCGCTGAAGGTCGCCCCCTTGTCGTAGAACGAATCCGGGGTGCGATTGACGATCGCCATGATCAGCGGGCGATCACCGGCGACCGGGCGGCCGCAGAACGTCGACTGCACACGTCCATGGTGCCCGGTCACCGCGCCGGGCGCGGCCCGGGGATCGACTGTGCGGCCAGCCGCACGCTCGACGCCGAATGTGCGGCCAGCCGCACACTCAGCCCTTGGGGCGCTTACCGTCGGCCACTTCGTCGGGGTACTCGTCGTAGTAGGGCACGTAGCCCTCGTCACGGCCGGCCAGCACGTACAACGGGTCCTCAACGTCGGAACCGTAGGCCTGCTCGCGCAGCTCGACCTTGCGGCTCTTGAACGTCGTGGTGTGCTCGAGGGACTTGACCACCCGCACGAACAGCGGCAACGCGTAGGCGGGCAGCTGGCCGTACACCGCGGCGGCCAGGGACTTGCCGTCGAACTCCGCGCCGTCGCGCAGCTTGACCGCGGCCATCCCGGCGCGACCGCCGGTGCGGGGAATCTCGACCCCGAACACCGTGCACTCCTCCACGGAGTCGTCGGAGGCCAGCGCGGCCTCGACCTGCGTGGTGGCGACGTTCTCCCCCTTCCACCGGAAGGTGTCGCCGAGGCGGTCGACGAACGCGGCGTGACCCATGCCCTGCGGGCTCATCACGTCGCCGGAGTTGAACCACACGTCGCCCTCGCGGAAGGCGTTGCGCACCAGCTTCTTCTCGCTCGACTCCTTGTCGGTGTAGCCGTCGAACGGCTGCAGCCGGTTGACCTTGCTGAGCAGCAGGCCGGGCTCCCCCGGCGGCACCCGCCGGACCCGCCCGTTGTCGTCGCGCAGCGGGGCTCCGGTGTCGGGGTCGTACTCCACGTAGGCCAGCGGCATCGGGAAGACCCCGGTGGTCCTGGGCACGTTGAAGATGTTGATGAACGCGGTGTTGCCCTCGCTGGAGGCGTAGAACTCGCAGACCCGCGCGATGTCGAACCGGTTGGTGAACTCGTCCCAGATCTCCGGGCGCAGCCCGTTGCCCGCGATCACCCGCACCCGATGCGCACGGTCGGTGGGCTTGCGCGGCTGGTTGAGCAGGTACCGGCAGATCTCGCCGATGTAGATGAACGCGGTGGCTTCCGCAGCGATCACCTCGTCCCAGAACTTCGACGCCGAGAACGACTTGCCCAGCGCCAGCGTCGCCCCGGAGTTGATCACCGACGAGAGCGCGACCGTCAACGCGTTGTTGTGGTACAGCGGCAGGCAGCTGTACAGGGTGTCGGAGCTCTTCAGCCGCAGCCCGATGCCGCCGAACGCCGCGAGCGCCTTCAGCCACCGCAGGTGGGTCATCACGCTGGCCTTCGGGAAACCCGTTGTGCCCGAGGTGAAGATGTAGAACGCGGTGTCCCTGGCCTGCACGGCCGACGCCGAGGCGGGGTTGGTGGCCGGGGCGCTGGCGGCGAGGCGTTCCAGGTCTTCGACGGTCATCGTTTCCGTGTCGCCCGAGCCGCCGCACTCGGCCACCGCGCTGACGAGGTCGGTCTCGGCGATCAGGACCTTGGCCTTCAGCAGGCCCAGGCTGTGCGCCAGCACCTCGCCGCGCTGGTGGTAGTTGAGCATGCCGGCGACCGCGCCGCACTTGACCGCCGCCAGCATCGCCAGCACCGCGTTGGGCGAGTTGCGCAGCATGATCGCGACGACGTCGCCGTGGCCGACGCCGTGCGCGGCCAACACCGCGGCGTACCTGTTGGCGGCGGCGTTGGCGTCGCGGTAGGTCAGTTGCTGGTCGCCGAACCGCAGGAAGACCCGGTCGCCGTAGCGGGCGGCCCGTTCCTGGAACACCGTGCCGATCGACTTCTTCGAGCCCGGCTGGGCCAGCAGCCCGGTCCTCGCCCCCCGCACGATCGCCGGGAAATCGGCCAGCAGGCGCGGCGCCCGAGCTGCGATATCGGTCAGTTTGACCGCGGTGCGCGCTCCCCCGTCGTGATCGGCCACGTCATCCCTCGATTCTGCGTAAACAATCCGGCGGTCAGCCTAGTAGGGGCCGCGCACTCATTCGGGCGCGCAGGCCTCCAGGGCGGCGCTCACCTTGTCGACCAGCAACAACCGGTCCATCGCCGGCTGCCCGACGTAGCCGCTGTCGAGCAGCCCGCACAGCCAGGCCCACAGGCCCTCGTAATGCCCGATCGGATCCAGCAGGACGATGGGTTTGCGGTGCAGGCCGAGGTAGCCGGTGGTCCACGAGTCCAGCAATTCGTCGAGGGTGCCCACGCCACCGGGCAGCACGACGAACGCGTCGGAGCGGTCCTCCATGACCTGTTTGCGCTCGTGCATGGTCTCGGTGACGATCAGCTCGTCGGCCTCGGTGTCGGCGATCTCGCGGCGCATCAGGATCTGGGGGATGACGCCCACGGTCCGGCCGCCGCGGGCGCGCGCCGCGGTGGCGACCGCGCCCATCGCCGACACGCGGCCGCCGCCCCACACCAGGGTCCAGCCGCGCTCGGCGATCGCCTCGCCGAGTTCGGCAGCGACGGCGAGCAATTCGGGATGTTCCGGTCCGGACGCGCAGTACACGCACACCGCCCAGTCGCGCATACAACGAAAGGTAGACCAAGCTTGCTGCGGGCGGCACACCGCGCGCCATAAAATCCGGCGATGCCGATTCGATGGAACGTCCCCCAGCACGCGTCGGCCCTTCAGCGGCTGGAGGCGGCGCTGGCGACCGGCCGCGGGAGCGTCGTGCTCGGCCCGGACGGCTGCGGCAAGTCGACGCTGGCCCGCACGGCCGCCGAGGATTTCGGCGACCGCCACCCCGGCACGCGCGTGCGCTGGGTCACCGGCACCCCGACCGAGCGCGCGGTTCCCTTCGGCGCCTTCAACCACCTGGTGCAGATCGCCGAGCTGGGCAAGCCGGCCGCGCTGTTGCGGGCCGCGCGGGCGTCGCTGGACGGGCCCGACCTATTGCTCGTCGTCGACGACGCCCACGACCTGGACATCCTGTCGGCCACGCTGGTGTACCAGCTGGCGCGGGCCGGCGCGGCCAGGATGATCGTCACCGGCCGCGCCGATTCGTCCCCCGAGGCCGTCGCGGCGCTGTGGACCGACGGCCTGCTCCCCCGCATCGACATCGAGCCGCCCGGCGACGCCGGCACGCCGGCCTCGATCGACGCGTTCCTCGCCGAGATACCCGAAGCGGCCCGGTCGGTGCTCGAGTACCTGGCCGTCGCCGAGCCGCTGGCGCTCGCCGACCTGACCGCGCTCACCTCCGCGGAAGCCGTTGCGCAGGCGGCCGATTGCGGGGCGGTGGAAACGCGGGAGCGCGGCGGGGCCTCGGACGACCCGGTGGTGTACACGGCCCACCCGCAGTTCGCCGAGCGGGCGCGCGCGGCCCTCGGCGGCGACGGCGCGCGGCGGCGGCGCACCGAGTTGGTGCGGCTGCTGTCGCAGCATCCCTCGGACCACCTCAGCGACCGGCTCCGGCTGGCCGGCCTGGCGCTGGACAGCGACGCCCCCCAGCCGACGGCCGAGGTGGTCGCCGCCGCGCAGCAGGCGCTGCGGCTGGGCGACCTCGCGCTCGGGGAACGGCTGGCGCGCGCGGCGCTGGAGCGGTCCGGCGGGTTGGCGGCGCGGCTCGCGTTGGCGCACGCCCTGGGGTGGCAGGGCCGCGGCCGCGAAGCGGACGCGGTGCTGGCCGGCCTGGATCCCGGCGCGTTGACCGAAGCCGCCCTGATGGACTGGGCGCTGCTGCGCGCGGCCAACCAGTTCTGGATGCTCGGCGAGCCCGAGCGGGCGACCGCGTTCCTGCGGACCATCCGCGGCCGCATCACCGACGCGGGCCCGCGCACCACGCTCGACGCGCTGAGCGCCACGTTCGCGATGAACGCCGGCAACGTCGCGCACGCCGTCAAGGTCGCCGGCGAGGTGCTGGCCGCCCCGGAGGCCGACGACCAGGCCGTGGCCTGGGCGGCCAGCGCGGCGGCGCTGTGCGCGGCCCGGCAAGGCCGTTTCGATGATGTCGAGCCGCTGGCCCAGCGCGCCCTGGCCGCCGAGCATCCGGGGTTGCTGCGCTTCACGATTGGGCTGGGGCAGACCACCGCGTTGTTGATGGCCGGCCGGCTGGACGCGGCCCGCGAACTAGCCCAGCAGTTCACCGATTTCGCCGAATTGCAGCAGCCGGGCCGGGCGATCGGTGAGGTGCTGCTGGCGCATGTGCTGCTCGCCGACGGCGAATTCGACCGGGCCGCAGCGTTACTCGGCCCGGCGGCCGGCACGCTGCAACGCACCGGCTATTCGTGGGGGCCGCTGTCGTTGACGCTGCTGGCCACCGCCCTGGCCCAGCGCGGCGATGTGGCGGCCGTGGGAAAGGCGTTGGCCAAAGCGGAATCCCGGCACGGAACCAAATCAGCGCTGTTCGCGCCGGAGCTCGGCGTCGCGCGGGCGTGGCGCCTGGCCTCGATGCGCGACTCGCACGGCGCCGTGGCCGCCGCCCGCGATGCCGCCCGGATGGCCGAACGCGGCGGCCAGCGGGCCGTCGCGTTGCGCGCCTGGCACGACGCCGTGCGGCTCGGCGACATCCGCGCGGCCGACCCGCTGGGCCGGCTCTGCGACGAGATCGATTGCGTCGCAGGCAAACTCGCGCTGGCGCACGGGCAGGCGCTGGCCGCCGGCGACGGGGCGGCGCTGCTGGCGGTGTCCGAGGACCTGGCCGCGGTGGGGATGCGCGCTGCCGCCGCCGACGCGGCCGCGCAGGCCCAGCGCTGCCGGGGCTGACTAGCCGCCGAGGTAGCCGCGCAGCATGGCCACCGCGGCGGTGATGTTGGCGACCGGCACGCTCTCGTCGCGCTTGTGCGCCAGGTTCGGGTCACCTGGTCCGAAGTTGACCGCCGGGATGCCCAGCTGGGCGAACCGCGCGACGTCGGTCCACCCGTACTTCGCCCGGACCTGCCCGCCGGCGGCCTCGACCAGGGCCTTGGCGGCGGGCTGGGACAGCCCGGGCAGCGCACCCGCGGCGGCGTCGGTCTGCTCGATGTGCACGTCCAGGCCGTCGAACACCTCGTGCACGTGCTCGAGCGCCGCGGCCACCGACCGGTCGGGGGCGAACCGGAAGTTGACCGTGACCGCGGCCGCGTCGGGAATCACGTTGCCCGCCACGCCGCCGTCGATGCGCACCGCGGACAGGCCCTCGCGATACTCGCAGCCGTCGATGTCCACGGTGCGGGCACGGTAGGCGGCCAGCCGGTCCAGCACGGCGCCCAGCTTGTGAATGGCGTTGTCGCCCAACCATGATCGCGCCGAATGCGCGCGCGTCCCGGCGGCCGAGATCACCACCCGCAGCGTGCCCTGGCAGCCCGCCTCGATGTAGCCGCCGGTGGGTTCGCCCAGCACGGCCACGTCGGCGGTCAACCAGTCCGGCAGCTCGCGCTCGATGCGGCCCAAACCGTTTGCGGCCGCGTCGATTTCCTCACAGTCGTAGAACACCAACGTCAGGTCGTGGACCGGGTCGGCCACCGTGGCGGCCAGATGGAGGAAGACCGCGTCACCCGATTTCATGTCCGCGGCGCCGCATCCGTACAGGTCGCCGTTCTCGCGGCGGCTGGGCAGGTTGCCGGCGACCGGGACGGTATCCAAATGCCCGGCCAGCAGCACCCGCGACGGCCGATGGTTGCGGGTGCGCGCCAGCACGGCGTTGCCGTTGCGGACGATCTCGAACCCCGACGTCTGGGCGCGTAGCGCGGCCTCGACCTCGTCGGCCAGGCGCGCCTCGTCCCGCGATTCGCTGGGAATGTCGACCAACGCCGCGGTCAGCTCGATGGGGTCCCCGCGCAAGTCCAGCACGGGTCCAAGGTTATCCGCTGCCGCGCGGCAAGTAACCTGACCGCCGTGACTTCAGCTGTAGGCATCGGGCTGGCGACGCTGGCCGCCGACGGATCGATCCTCGACACGTGGTTCCCCGCACCGGAACTGACCGAGTCGGGCACCGGCGGCACCTCGCGGCTCGCGCTGTCCGACGTCCCGCCGGAGCTGGTCGGGCTCGTCGGCCGGGACGACGACCGCCACACCGAAACCATCGCCGTGCGCACGGTGATCGGCTCGCTCGACGACGTGGCCGCCGACGCCTACGACGCCTACCTGCGGCTGCATCTGCTGTCGCATCGGTTGGTGGCGCCGCACGGGCTGAACGCCGGCGGCCTGTTCGGGGTACTGACCAACGTGGTGTGGACCAACCGCGGCCCGTGCGCGATCGAAGGATTCGAGGCCGTGCGGGCCCGGCTGCGCCGGCACGGCCCGGTGACCGTCTACGGCATCGACAAGTTCCCGCGGATGGTCGACTACGTCGTGCCCACCGGGGTGCGCATCGCCGACGCCGACCGGGTGCGCCTCGGCGCCCACCTGGCGCCCGGTACGACGGTGATGCACGAGGGCTTCGTCAACTACAACGCCGGCACGCTGGGCGCGTCGATGGTGGAGGGCCGCATCTCGGCCGGCGTCGTGGTGGGCGATGGATCGGACGTCGGCGGCGGCGCGTCCATCATGGGCACGCTGTCCGGCGGCGGCACCGAGGTCATCTCGATCGGCAAGCGCTGCCTGCTCGGCGCCAACGCGGGGCTTGGCATCTCGCTGGGCGACGACTGCGTTGTCGAGGCCGGCCTGTACGTGACCGCGGGCACCAAGGTCGCCACGCCCGACGGCCAGGTGCTCAAGGCCCTGGAGCTGTCCGGCGGCAACAACCTGTTGTTCCGCCGCAATTCGGTCAGCGGGGCCGTCGAAGTGGTGGCCCGCGGCGGTCAGGGCATCGCCCTCAACGAGGACCTGCACGCCAACTGAGGCCGGCTAGACCTCGGCGGAGACCCTGTCGGCGGCCGGGGCGGCGCCCAGCGCGGTTCCCCTGGTTTCGGGCAGCAGATACACCGACACGAAGCTGGCCGCGACGAGGCCGGCCATCATGAGCCCGACCGCCCACCCGCCGTAGGTCGCCAGCAACGTTCCCGCGATCAGCGGCGGCACGGCCGCGCCGAGGATGCCGGCCAGGTTCATCGCCACCGCGGCGCCGCTGTAGCGGTAGCGGGTGGCGAACAGCTCGGGCACGAACGCCGCCGTGGGCCCGTTGGCCACCGCCGCGGCGCCGAACATGCCGATGACGGCGACCGCGTAGAGCACCGGCTTGCCGGTGTCCAGCAGCGGGATCACCGCGAACGCCCAGGGCAGGCACGCCGCGAGGCCGCACAGCATCACCCGGCGCCGCCCCACCCGATCCGAGAGCCACGCCGAGAACGCCACGAACCCAATGCTGGTGAGCCCGCCCAGGGCGCCGACACCCCAGATGAAGCTGCGCGAATAGCCCAGATGGTTGTGGGCGTACATGACCAGGAAGGTGTTGCCCAGGTAGACGAATCCCATCCCGCCCAGGAATGCGCCCGCGACCAGCACGATCTCGCGCCGCTGGAACCGCAACAGCTCGGCCAGCGGCGCCTTGGGCACCAGGTCGCGAGCCTTCTCCTCGACGAACAGCGGCGTTTCGTCGATGTTGAGCCGCACATAGAGGGCGATGCCGATCAGCCCGCTGCTGATCAGAAAGGGCACCCGCCACCCCCAGTCCATGAACGCGGGGCTGTTCTCGCCCATGGTCAGGTTGACGGCGAGAAAGGTCAGGCTGGCCAGGATGCCGGCGGTGCCACCGCCGAGCAGGGTGAACATGCCGTACCAGCCGCGTTTGCCGGTGGGCGCGTACTCGGCGCTCAGCAGGACCGACCCGGCCCATTCGCCGCCGACGGCAAACCCCTGCATCAACCGCAGGACGATCAGGATCAACGGCGCCGCGATCCCGATCGTCGCGGTGCCGGGGACCAATCCGACGCTCACGGTCGATACGCCCATGATCAGCAGCGTCGCGACCAGCGTTTTCTTGCGTCCGAGGCGGTCGCCGAAGTATCCGAAGACGGCCGCGCCCAGCGGGCGGGACAGGAACGCCGTCGCGAACGTCGCCATGGCGGCGACGGTGGCCAGCGTCGCGCCCAGGCGCGGGAAGAACACCGTGGGAAACACCAGGGCCGCCGCGGTCCCGTAGATCAGGAAGTCGTAGAACTCGATGGCCGACCCGACGAGGCACGCGGCCGCTATTCGCCGCATGGGGGTCCTGGGCCGATTCACGGTTACGACGGTAGGTGAAGCCGCCCGGTCTTGCCCGGCGCGCAAGCTGGCAACTTCCTGCGGATGGGTCAGCCGTCGGACAGCAGCTGCTTCTTGAGCACCTTGCCCATCGCGTTGCGGGGCAGCGCGTCGACGAGGCGCACCTCGCGCGGCCGCTTGTGCACCGACAGCTCCTGCGCGACGTAATTGATCAGCTCGTCGGGGTCGGCCGAGCCGACGACGAACGCGACGATGCGCTGGCCCAGGTCTTCGTCGGGCATCCCGACCACGGCGGCCTCGGTTACCCCGGGATGCCCGAGCAGCGCCGTTTCGATCTCGCCGGCGCCGATGCGGTAGCCGCCGGACTTGATCAGGTCGACCGACTCGCGGCCCACGATGCGGTGCATCCCGGCGGCGTCGACGACCGCGACGTCACCGGTGCGGTACCACCCGTCGGCGTCGAACGCCTCGGCGGTGGCCTCGGGGCGGTTCAGGTACCCGTCGAACATCGTCGGACCCCGAACCTCAAGGCGCCCAACGGTTTCCCCGTCGTGCGGCACAGGGGAGCCGGTGTCGTCGAGCAGGCGGGTTTGCACGCCGGTGAGCGGCAGGCCCACCCAGCCGGCGCGCCGCTCGCCGTCCGCGCGGGTGGACAGGGTGATCAGCGATTCGGAGGCGCCGTACCGTTCGACGGGCTGGTGCCCGGTGAGCCGCTCCAGCCGCTCGAACACCGGCACCGGCAGCGGTGCGCTCCCCGAAACCAGCAGCCGGGCCGGGCGCAGCGCGCGGGCGGCGGCCTCGTCGGCGACCAGCCGCGACCACACGGTCGGCACGCCGAAATAGAGGGTGCCCCCGGCCTCCGAACAAGCCGCAGCGTAGCCCGCCGGCGTCGGTTTTCCGGTGTGCACGAAGCGATTTCCCACCCGCAGCGACCCGAGCAGGCCCAGCACCAGCCCGTGCACGTGGAACAGCGGCAGGCCGTGCACCAGCACGTCGTCGGCCGTCCACTGCCAGGCCTGCGCCAGGGCGTCCAGGTCGGCGGCGATCGCGCGCCGGCTCAGCACCACCCCCTTGGGCAGCCCGGTGGTGCCCGAGGTGTAGATGATCATCGCGGTGGCGTCGGGCGACGGCTCGGGGTAGCGGTGCCACGACCGGGCGTGCAAGCGCACCGGGATGTGCGGCAACCCCTCCGGCTCGTCCGGCACCGGACCGAGCCAGGCCTGCACCGCCGAATCGGTGAGCATGTGCCGGCGTTCGGCGACGCCGACGTCCGCGGGCACCGGAACGAACGGCACGCCGGCGATCAGGCAGCCGGTGACCGCGAGCACGGTCGCGGCGGTGGGGGTGGCCAGGATCGCGACCCGGTCCGCGCCGGCCACCCGCTCGGCCACCGACGTGGCGGCGCCCACCAGGTCGCTGCGGCTCAACACGGCGCCGTCGATGCGGACCGCGTCGGCGATGTCGGTGGCGGTGACCGCCGCGGGATTCAGGGAAGCCAGCAGCACGTGAGCAGGCTACCCGGCCGCGGAGCGGGTCAGCCCTGCTCGTCCCAGATCTTGGTCAGGGTGGACAGGATCTCCTCGCCGCGCCCGAGCCCACCCAGGTGGCTTTCGCCGGGGAGCACGATCAGCTCGCAGTCGGGCAGCAGGGAGACCACGTGCTCGCCGTGCGCGAACGGCACGATGTGGTCGCTGTCGCCGTGCCACCAGCGCACCGGCACCTTGACCTCGTCGAGCCGGAATCCCCAGTCCTGGGTGAACAGGATGATGTCGTTGAACGGGGCCGCCAGTTGCTTGCGGCTGCCGTTGAGCAGGTCGTCGAGGAACATGGCGCCGAACTCCGGCCGGGTCAGCAGGCGCCGGTCGCCCTCGGGCGATATCGCGGCATACAGATACAGCGCCGGATTGGCGACCGGACGGATCATCCGGACCACCAGGCTCGCGCCGATCCGCAGCGGGTCGCCGCCCAGCCGCAGCAGGGGTGCGACCCGCTTGCCGAGGTTCATCAGCCCGCTGGTGATGCCCTCGTCGCCGAGGAAGGGCGCGACGCCGCCGAGCACGCCGAGGGCGACGACCCGGTCGGACAGCACCGCTGCGGACGCGAGCGCGTACGGCCCGCCGCCGGACAGGCCGATGACGGCCATCTTGTCGATGCCGAGGGTGTCCGCGATGGTGCGCAGGTCGTCGCCGAACGCGCGGATGTTGTGGTACCGGTGCGGCGTCGACGAGCCGATACCCGGGCGGTCCAGGCCGATCAGGCGGATGTGGTGGTTCTCGGCGTAGACGCGGGCCTCGACCGGGATCTGGCGGCGGGCGCCGGGGGTGCCGTGCAGCCAGAACATCGCGCGGCCCTGCGGGTCACCGAATTCGGCGAAGCCGATCTGGCGGTCCTCGCCGACGGCGATGTTTCCTTCGAGCTTCGGGCGGGCGATCTCGATGACCATGCCAGCAGCCTCGCATGTGACGGGGGAGTTTACGAAATGCTCACCGGCCTCAGGCGTTGAGCGGCCGTTCGCCGATCACCCTCTCGGCCCGCAGGTCCGCGACGTCGGCCGCGGACAGGCCCAGACCGGCCAGCACTTCGTCGTTGTGCTGGCCGAGCGTCGGCGGGGCGGCATGGTGGTGGCGGGCCGGGCCGGGGGTGATGCGAAACGGCCAGCCGGGATAGCGGTGCGGCCCGGTGATCGGGTGGACGAGCTCCTGGTAGTAGTCGCGGGCGTCGAGCTGGGCGATCTCATACATGCGCTCGCCGGTGATCACCCGCTCGGCCGGGATGCGTTGCGCGTGCAGGGTTTCCACGATGTCCGCGGCGTTCTGGCCGCGGGTCCAGGCGGCGACCAGCTCGTCGAACGCGTCGTGGCCGAGCAGTCCCTCGTCGGGCAGCGACAGCGCCACCCACACGTCGTCCTCGTTCGTTGGGTAGACGCCCTGCAGGTAACCGCGCCGACGGTTGCCCTCCCGCGCTTGCACGACCCCGTTCATCGAGAACTCGATCACCGGTTCGGCGGTCACGGCGGCGGCGACCTCGATCTGGGCAACCTCGATCAGCTGGCCCTCGCCCGTGCGGCGCCGGTGCTCGAGCGCCGCCAGCAGCGCGACCCCGGCGTGCACGCCGACGACCGGATCGGCGGGCCCCTGCGGGTTGCACGGCGGCCCGTCCGGATACCCGGTGACCGCCGACATCCCCCCGGTCTGCTCGAAGTTCAACGCCCACCCCACGTAATCGCGCCAGGGGCCCTGCAAGCCGAAACCCGGCATCCGGATCATGATCACGTCGGGCTTCAGCGCTACCAGCGATTCGTATTCCAGACCGAACTGCTCCACCACCCGCGGTGAAAAGTTCTCCACGACAACGTCGGCCTGCGCGGCCAGCCGCCGGACGATCTCCAAGCCGCGCCGCGAGGTCAGGTCCAGCGTGAGGTCTTTCTTGTTGAGGTTGGTGGCCTGCCACAGGCCGCTGCGCTCGTACCAGTCGTCGCCCTCGAAGGGAAACGCGCCGGAGTAGCGAAACCCGTCGGGCCGCTGGATCGACTCGACCTTGAGGATGTCGGCGCCGAACGCGCCCAGGTAGCAGGTCAGGTATGCACCGGCCCAGAATGTGCTCAGGTCGAGCACCTTCAGCTTCGCGAACGGAAGGGCGCCCGGCGTCCACGGAGACACCGAATGATGCGGCACCGAAGGGCCTTTGGTAAGCCGGAACGGCGGACCGGGGCGCAGAAATCCACCGGCTGTGTCGCTCCCGTCCCACCCGGCGGTGTCGCTCCCGCCCCACCCACCCGTGATGAAGAACTCGCGCTTGGCGTATTGCGGACAGTCCAGCACGGTGGCCCCGTCGTTGACCGGGGTGGCCGGAATCCGCATTGCCTGGCTCAGGTCGACGATCTCGGCGACGGTCTGCTCGGCGAGCAACGGCTCTGCGCGCGAATAAAATTCGGCGCGTTCCGGGCCGCCCAGCATGATCGGGATCTGCTGCTCGCCGAACTCGGGCAGGCCGAGCATCGCGCACACGTCCAGCCAATGCTGACCCGTCAGGCAATTGATTCCGACCCAACCGTCGGCGGCGCGGACCACCCCAAGCATGGGAGCGCCGCGAGCGTTGGCGGGCAGGCCGAGGCTCTGCATCTTCTGGGCCATGAGCATGGGATACGGCAGCGTCGACAGCAACGATTCGAATTCCGAAACATCCACCTGCACAACATCATCGGAAGGGCAACGTAGGGCGGTCAACGCGCCCAGCGCACCGTAGGCACCCGCGACGTACTCGGCGATCCGCGCGCCCACCTGCACGGGCGGGCGGTCGGGGTCGCGGGCGCTGACCCAGCCCGAAGCCGCCTGCAGGGTCAGGGAGGTCGCCGGCCGGTCCCGCCACGGGCCGGACTGTCCGAACGCGGAGACCCGCAGCAGCACCAGGTTTGGGTTGATTTCGCCGAGGCTGTCGCGGCCGAACCCCCAGCCCTCCAGCGTTCCGGGCGGGAAGTTTTCGATGAGCAGGTGCGCACCCGCGATCAGCTCGCGGGCATCCCGAAACGGCGCAATTCGCTTGCCGGCGTTCAGGTAAGCGAACATGCCGGAGCGCTCGGGGTCGGGGACTCCATGCGGGAACGGGCCCCAGTGGCGCAGCGGGTCCCCGCCGGGCGGCTCGATCTTGGTGACCTCGGCGCCGAGGTCGACGAAAAGCTTTGCGGCGTAGGGGCCTGAGATTTCGGTGGCGAGTTCGACGACGTGGAGCCCGGCGAGGGGTCCCGTCATGCCGGGATCCCGATGGCCTTCACCTCCATGTACTGGTGCAGCCCGCTGATCCCGCCGCTCTCCCGCCCGAACCCGCTCAGCTTGAAGCCGCCGAACGGCGCGTCACCCGGCCCGATGCCGTTGACGGCGACCTGACCCGTGCGCATGCGCCGGGCAATCGCGACGGCCCGGTCCACGTCGGTGCCCCACACGGCGCCGGAGAGCCCGTAGCACGAGTTGTTCGCGATCGCGACGGCGTCGTTGTCGTCGCGGTAGCGCAGCACCGACAGCACCGGCCCGAACACTTCCTCCTGCGCGATCGTCGAATCCGGTTGCACGCCAACGAGAATCGTCGGCTCGAAGTAGTAGCCGACATCCAGGCCAGCCGGGCGGCCCCCGCCGGTCGCCAGCTTGGCCCCCTCGTTGACCGCGCCGTCGACGTGGGCCTGCACCCGGTCGCGTTGCGCGGCGCTGATGAGCGGACCCATCTGGACGGCCGGGTCGTTGGGGTCGCCAACCTTGACGTCGCGGGCCAGCGCGACGAGACGGTCAACGATGTCGTCGTGCAGCGAATCGGGCAGCAACAGCCGGCTGTGCAGGATGCAGGCCTGCCCGGCGTGCAACGAACAGCAGTCGAACAGCATCTGCTGCAGCATCTCGTCGGTCACCTGCGTGTCGTCGAGGATGATGCTGGCCGACTTCCCGCCGCACTCCAGCAGGAGCCGCTTCATGGCGTCGCCCGCGGACCGCATGACCTCACACCCGACGGCCGAGCTGCCGGTGAAGCTGATCATGTCGATGCGTGGATCCGTGGTGAGCAGTTTGGCGGCCTCAAGCCCCGAGGGGGTGACGACATTGACCACGCCCGGCGGGATGTCGGTCTCCTCGTCGATGATGCGCGCGAGCGCGAGCCCGGCCAGCGGCGTCAACGGCGACGGCTTGAGCACGACGGTGTTGCCGGCGGCCAGCGCGTTGTTCACCTTCATGACGTTGAGGCAATGCGGGAAGTTCCACGGCGTCAGGATCGATACGACGCCCAGCGGCTCGTGGCGCAGCAGCGTCGTTCCGGCGCCGATCCCGGTGACCGGCTCGTCGACCAGCTTGGTGGCGAGCTGGGCCGCGTGCATCGACATGTAGCCCGCGCCGTCGATCTGCATCATGCGCTCGTTGCCGACACAGCCCCACTCGATCTGGGACAACGCGAAGATCTCGTCGGCGTGCTTCAGCAGCGCCGCGCCAAGCTGATTGAGGCAACCGGCGCGCTGCTCGGGACCCATTGCGCCCCATGGCCCGTCGTCGAAGGCCCGGCGGGCGGCGGCGATCGCCGCGCCGACCTGGGCGACGCTCGCGTCGGGGGCGGTGCCGATGGCCCGCTCGGTGGCCGGGTCGATGTCGTCGTAGCGACCGTCCTCCGGCTCGACCCATCGCCCGTCGATGTAGAGCTGATAGGTGTCGACAAGGGATCGCGGAGTTTGTAGCTCGGTCATGCGTTTCCTCACCCGAACGTCGGTCATCTAACCACTTGGTGTACACCCATGCCCTGTTGCCGTCAATCACTAACTGCGCGAATTGCGCGCTATTTTCGCGTTTTGTGGCGGTATTGACAGCGCCGGGCGGGGCGGGTAGACACAAGGCCGCAAGACACTTTGCATCGATGTGTCGGATCGCCTGCTCAGGGAGGCCGCCGTGCGGACTACTTTTCCACTGCACTCCCCCGACTTCTACGCCGGCGATCCCTACCCGGCCTACCGCGAGCTGCGCGCGACAACGCCGGTGTGCTGGAACGACGTCACCAACTTCTGGGCGCTGCTGAAGTACGAGGACATCCGGTTCGTGTCGAGCAACCCGGCGCTGTTCTCGTCCACCAAGGGCGTCACCATCCCCGATCCCCAACAGCCGAGCCCGGTCCAGCCGGGCAGCCTGATCTTCACCGACCCGCCGCGGCACCGGCAGATGCGCAAGTTGATCAACTCGGGGTTCACCCGGCGGCGGGTGGCGGTCCTGGAACCCAAGATTCGCGAGATCGTGCGGGGCATCCTCGACGACGTCCAGCCCGATTCCGTCCACGAGTTCGCCGAGGAAATCGCGGCCCCGCTGCCCACCCGGATGATCGCCGAACTGATCGGCGCGCCGCCCGACGACTGGGAGCAATTCCGCGCGTGGTCGGACGCCGCCACCGGCACCGCCGACCCGGAGATCGAACTCGACCCCCTGGTGGCCATGGGTCAGCTGTTCGAGTACTTCCAGAAGTTGATCGCGGCCAGGCGAACCGATCCGCGCGACGACCTGTTGTCGGTTCTGGCCGGGGCCGAGATCGACGGGGTTCGCCTTAACGACGAAGACCTGCTCAACTTCGCCTTCCTGTTGTTGGTCGCGGGCAACGAGACCACCCGTAACCTGATCGCTCTGGGCACCTGCGCGCTGATCGCCCACCCCGACCAATGCCGCCTGCTGGCCGAGAATCCCGCGCTGATCCCGGGCGCCGTCGAGGAAATGTTGCGGTGGAACAGCCCCGTGGTCCACATGGCGCGCACCGCGACCACCGACGTCGAGATCCGCGGACAGCGGATCGCGGAGGGCGACGTGGTGGTGATGCTCTACGGGTCCGCCAACCGGGACGAGGACATCTTCGGGCCCGACTCCGAGCAGTTCAGGGTGACCCGGCACCCCAACCCGCACATCGCGTTCGGGTGTGGTGAACATTCCTGCGTGGGTGCACAATTGGCGCGGCTGGAGGCGTGCGTGATGTTCGACGAGTTGCTGCGCCGCTTCCCCCACCTGGAGCTGGTGGGGGCGGTGGACCGGATGCGCGCCACCATGGTGCCCGGCGTCAAGCGGATGCCCGTGCGGCTGGGGGCCTGATGGATCTGGAGTATTCGCCAGAGCAGGAGCAGCTGCGCGCCGAGATCCGCGCGACGCTGGAGCAGGTGATGACGCCCGAGCGCAGCGCCGCGATCGGCGAGAACATCGAGGGTGGCCCCGCCGTCCGGGAATGTGTGCGGGCCCTGGCCGCGGCCGACCTGCTCGGCGTCGGCTGGCCCAAAGAGTATGGCGGACGAGGCTTCTCGGCGATCGAGCAGTTCATCTTCTCCGAGGAGGCGCGACGGGTCAATGCCCCCATCCCGCTGGTGACACTGAACACCGTCGGGCCGACGCTCATGCAGTGCGGCACCGAGGAGCAGAAACAGCGGTTCCTGCCCGCGATCCTGGACGGCAGCGTCGAGTTCGCGATCGGCTACTCCGAACCGGAGGCCGGCAGCGATCTGGCCGGCCTGCGCACCACCGCGGTTCGCGACGGCGACGAGTACGTGATCAACGGACAGAAGATGTTCACCAGCGGCGCGGCATACGCCGACTACATCTGGCTGGCCGCGCGCACCGACCCGAACGCCAAGAAGCACAAGGGCATTTCGATCCTGATCGTGCCCACCTCGTCGCCCGGGTTCTCCTGGCAGCCGCTGCACACCATGCCCGGCATCTCCACGTTCTACACGTTCTACGACAACGTGCGGGTGCCGGCCAGCGCGCTGGTGGGCGGCGAGAACCAGGGGTGGCAGCTGATCACCACGCAGCTGAATTTCGAGCGGGCGGCGCTGGGCAATCTCGGCGCGCTGGAACCTTTGTTCGAGCGGACGCTGCAGTGGGCCACCAGCACCGAGTTCGACGGCGCCCGCGTGATCGACCAGCCGTGGGTGCGGCTCGCGCTGGCGCGGGTCGAGGCCCAGGTGGCCGCCTACAAACTGGTGAACCTGAGGGTGAACGCCGCGATGACCAAGGGCGTGCTGAGCATGGGGGAAGCGTCGGCGGCCAAGGTGTTCGGCACCGAGCTCACCCAGCAGGTCGCCCGCCAGCTGCTCGAGGTGCTCGACCGCAACGGCGTGCGCCGCGGGCCCGGCGCGCCCCTGCGCGGCGCCCTGGAATCCGCGTACCGTCAGGCGGTGATCAACACCTTCGGCGGCGGCGCCAACGAGATTCAGCGTGACATCATCGCCATGGCCGGATTGGGCATGCCGCGAGCTCCCCGTGATCTTCGCGCCACCGCACAGTAGGAGGACAGCAGCACGTGACCGACTCAGAAACCGTCAGCGCCAAGGTGCGGGCCCTCGTCGGCCAGCCGACCGGCGGCACCGGAAAGCCCTCGGTGGCCCCGGATCCGGTCAACCAGCCGATGATCCGGCACTGGGCGTACGCGATGGCCGACATGAACCCCGTCTACCTCGACCCCGAGTTCGCCGAGAAGTCGCGGTTCGGCGGCATCGTGTCGCCGCCGGTGATGTTGCAGACCTGGACGATGCCGTCGCCGATCCTGGAGGGCATCGGCGATCGTGGGGGTGCACCCATCGAAATCAAAAGCAACCCAACGGCGTTCCTCGACGAGGCCGGCTACACCAGCACGGTGGCCACCAACTCGGAGTTCGAGATCGAACGCTACCCGCGGCTGGGCGATGTCATCAGCGCTACGACGGTCTACGAAACGGTTTCCGAGGAGAAGAAGACGGCGCTGGGCACCGGGTTCTTCCTGACCTGGCTCACGACCTACACCGACCAGAACGGTGAGGTGCTGGGACGCCAGCGATTCCGGGTGCTGCGATTCAGGCCGGAGCGCTGATGGCCGCCCGACTTGCGCCGGCCATCACCGCCGACACCGAGTTCTTCTGGAACGGGTTGCGGGAGAACAAACTCCTGATCCAGCGCTGCGGCGGATGCGGACAGCTGCGGCATCCGCCGCGACCCATGTGTCCACACTGCCGTTCCCTGGACTGGGACACCATCGAGTCGTCGGGCCGCGGCACCGTCTACAGCTACGTGATGCCGCACGAGCCGAAGTTCCCGTTCTTCGAATATCCGTACGTGGTCGTGCTCGTGGAACTCGAGGAGGGAATCCGGCTGGTGTCCAACCTGACCGGCATCGCCCCGGCCGACGTCACAACCGGAATGCCGGTCGAGGTGTACTACCAGGGTTTCGATAACGACCTGGTGTTGCACCAGTTCCGGCCGGCGAGCTAGGCGAGCGCTGATGGACTTCACCTTCACCGAGGAGCAGGAGACCATCTCCAAACTCGCCCGCGACCTCTTCGAGCGCCGGGCGGCACCGGAGCGCCTGGCCGAATTGGAGGCCGGCGACGTTCGTTTCGACGCCGCGCTGTGGCGGGAGCTGGCGGCCGCCGACCTGCTTGGGACAGCCCTGCCGGAGTCGGATGGCGGCACGGGCGGTGGCTTCGTGGAACTCGGGGTGCTCCTGGCCGAGGTCGGCTGGGCGGTCGCGCCGGTGCCTGCCTACGCCACGCTGGTCCTGGGGGCCGACCCGATCGCGCGCCACGGCAATGCCGAACAGCGGCAACGCTTCCTGCCGGGCGTCGTCGCCGGAGACCGCATCCTCACCGCGGGACTGGCCGAGCCGGGCCGCTCCGACGCGACGGCTCCCGCGACCACCGCGCGCCGCGACGGCGGCAATTGGCGGCTCGACGGCGCCAAGGAACTGGTCCCGGCCGCCCAGCTCGCCGACACCGTACTGATCCCGGCCGCGATCGACGACGGTGATACCGGCCTGTTTCTGTTACCGGCCGACGCCAACGGCGTCGAGATCCGGCCAGCGGCCACCACCAGCCGCGAGCCGCACGCCGACGTATACCTCGATGGCGCAACGGTTTCGGACGCCGACCGGATCGCCGGGCCCGACCTGATCGAGTCGCTGCGCACCCGCGCGTTGGTCGCGCTGTGCGCAATCCAGCTCGGTGTCGCGGAGCGCGCCCTGCGGATCGCGGCCGAATACACCAGCGGCCGAGAGCAATTCGGCCGGCCCATCGGCAGCTTCCAGGCCGTGCAACAGCGCATGGCCGACGCCTTCATCGATGTCGAAGCGATCCGGTGGACCACGTGGCATGCGGCCTGGTTGATCGCGGACGGTCGGTCCTTGGCGCAAACCCACCGCGCCGCGCGCATCGCGAAGTTCTGGGCCGCCGAGGCCGGCGCCCGCGTCGCCGCCACCGCCCAGCACGTCCACGGCGGCATCGGCATCGACACCACCTACCCCCTGCATCGCTATTTCCTGTGGGCCAAGCACAACGAGCTCACTCTCGGCCCGGCCACGGCCCAGCTGGCCCACTTGGGTGCGACGTATGGCGCCACGTATTCGGAAGGACTTTCATGACGACCACCGCGACCCGCACCACCACCCTGCGCTGGGCCGACATCTCCGTGGGCGACGAGGTCACCCCGCTCGAGGTCCCCATCACCACGACGATGATTGTTGCCGGGGCGATCGCCACCCGCGACTTCATGCCCGTGCACCACGACCGCGACTACGCCAACAAACAGGGCTCGCCCAACCTGTTCATGAACATCCTCACCACCAACGGCTACTGCGTGCGGTTCCTCACCGACTGGGCCGGACCGGAAGCGATGGTCAAGAAGCTGTCGATCCGCCTTGGCGTGCCGTGCTTTCCGGACGACCCGCTGCGCTTCACGGGCAGCGTGACCGCGAAGACAGAGGGCACCGGCGGCGAGAACTTCGTCGAGGTGACGTTCAAGGGGTCCAACAGCCTGGGCGACCACGTGTCGGGCACCGCGATCCTCAGCCTGCTCGACGAAGGGGACCGAGCGTGAGCGGCTCGCTGCCGGGCGCCGCGGCCATCGTCGGGATCGGCCAGACGGAGTTCTCCAAGGAATCCGGCCGCAGCGAGCTGCAATTGGCGTGCGAGGCCGTGAGCGCCGCGCTCGACGACGCGGGCCTGACGCCCGGCGACGTGGACGGCATGGTCACCTTCACGATGGATTCCAGCGACGAGATCGACATCGCCCGCAACGTGGGCATCGGCGACCTGAGCTTCTTCTCACGCGTGCACCACGGCGGCGGCGCGGCCGCGGGCACCGTCGTGCACGCCGCGATGGCCGTCGCAACCGGCGTCGCCGACGTGGTGGTGTGCTGGCGCGCGTTCAACGAGCGCTCGGGTTTCCGGTTCGGCGGCAGCGGGCGCAGCATGGCCGAAACCCCTTTGTTCCTGGCGCATTACGCGCCGTTCGGGTTGCTCACGCCGGCGGCCTGGGTCGCGATGCACGCCCAGCGCTACATGTCGACATACGGGGTCACCAACGAGGACTTCGGCCGCATCGCGGTGGTGGACCGCGCGCACGCCGCCCGCAATCCCGACGCGTGGTTCTACCAGCGCCCGATCACGCTGGAGGACCACCAGAATTCCCGCTGGATCATCGAACCGGTGCTCCGGCTGCTGGATTGCTGCCAGGAGAGCGACGGCGGGGTCGCGCTGGTGGTCACCAGCGCGGAACGCGCGCGCGACCTGCGGCAGCCGCCGGCGGTCATCACCGCGGCCGCCCAGGGCGCGGCCGGCAACGGCGAGATGATGACCAGCTACTACCGCGACGACATCACCGGCCTCCCCGAGATGGGCGTGGTCGCCGAGAGGCTGTGGCGCGATTCGGGGCTCAAGCCGCAAGACATCCAAACCGCCTTCATCTACGACCATTTCACGCCGTTCGTGTTCACCCAGCTCGAGGAGCTCGGGTTCTGCGGGCGCGGCGAGGCGAAGGACTTCGCCACGGTCGAACGGCTGTCCCTGGGGGGAGACTTCCCGATCAACACCAACGGCGGGCTGCTGGGCGAGGCCTACATCCACGGCATGAACGGCATCACCGAGGGGGTGCGCCAGGTGCGCGGCACGTCGTACAACCAGGTCGACAACGTCGAACACGTCCTGGTCACGTCGGGCACCGGGGTGCCCACCAGCGGGCTGATTCTGGCGCCCGCGGACTAGAGGGGGATCGGAATGCCCAAGCTTGCACTGCTCACCGCCCACGGCGGGCCCATCGAGCTTGCCGACTTCCCGTTGTCCACCCCGGCGCCGGGGACCGCGGCGCTGCGGCTGCGGATGGCCGGCATCTGCGGCTCCGACTTGCACATCTTCCGCGGCGAGCTGCCGCTGCCGTGCCCGTTCGCCATGGGCCACGAAATGGTCGGCGAGATAGCCGAACTCGGCGACGGCCTGACCGCCGACGCCACCGGCAAGCCGCTGGCCGTCGGCGATCGCGTGGTGACGCCGTACTTCTGGTTCTGCGGGCAATGCCACGCCTGCTCCCGGGGCCGGTCGTACGCGTGCCAGAACCTGATGGCCGGCGAGTACCGCACCCACGACCAGGAACCGCACTTCGTCGCGGCCTACGGCGAGTACTACTACACCAGCCGGCGCCAACCTCTGTACAAGGTGCCCGAGGGCCTGCCCGACGCGGCCGTCGCACCGCTGAACTGCGCCCTGGCCCAGGTGCTTTTCGCGCTGCGCGATGTGCGGCTGGGCGACACGGTCGTCATCCAGGGCGCCGGCGGGCTGGGCATCAACGCCGCGGCCGTGGCACGCACGGCCGGGGCCGCCGAGGTCATCGTCATCGACAAGATCCCCGAACGGCTCGACGTCGCGGCCGATTTCGGCGCCACCCACTGCATCGACGCGAGCGCGATCTCCGCCGCGGAGGTCGCCGAACAAGTCCGCCAACGCACCGACGGCATCGGCGCCGACTGGGTGCTCGAGGTCGTCGGCGTCCCGGGCGTGATTCCCGAGGGCGTCGGGTTCCTCAACAACGGCGGCACGCTTCTCGAGGTCGGCAACGTCGGCATGGGACGCACCTTCGAGCTGGACCCCAGCGCGCTGGTCTACGGCAACAAATCCATCCGCGGCGTGATGTTCTACGACCCCGTCACGCTGGCGGTCGGTCTGACCTTCCTGCAGCACACCGACTTTCCGTTCGACCGCCTGATGCCCGAACCATTCCACCTCGCCGACGTCAACGCCGCCTTCGCCTCGGCCGATGCGGGGCTGGTGCCCCGGGGGGCGTTGGTGCCGTGACGACGCAAGCGGCCCAGGCCATCGACACCCGCGAGCTGATCGTGGAGTCCGCGTACGCCTGCTTCGGCAAGCAGGGGCTGCAGAAGGCGACGATCGTCGACATCGCCAGGACGGCAGGGGTTTCCCGCAGCACCATCTACGAGTACTTCTCGGACAAGGGCGCGATCATCGAAGCGTGCGCCGAACACGCTTCCGAACGCTTCTATCTCGAGATGTCCAAGGCCATGGACTCGGGTGGCTCGCTGGAGGAAAAGCTCGCCCAGGCAGCCGTTTTCGTGACGCAGGCGCGGCGGTCCATCGCGTCCGAGAAGTACTTTGACGAGGACGCGATCAGCCTGCTGCTGACCAAGGACGCCGCCGTGCTGCTGCGCGAGTGCGTCGACTTCTTCGCGCCCTACCTGTCGGCCGCCCGGCTCACCGGCGAGGTGCGCAAGGACCTCGACATCGAGGCCGCCGCGGAATGGTTTGCGCGCATCCTGTTCTCGCTGTTCAGCACGCCGTCCTCGATCCGGGACATGGACGATCCCGAGGTGGCGGCCGACTTCGTGCGCGCGCACGTGGTGCGTGGCTTCGCGGGCGACCGGCCGCGGCCCCGTCGCGCGTAGCGACTCAGCGCCGCTGCCCCGGCCACACCGTCTCACCGGCGTGAACCGGCCGGCCGTGGCCGGGCAACAGATGCGCAACCGGCAACTCCTCCAAGCGCTTTCGCGTGGCGGCGGCGCTGGCGGCGTCGACGATTTCCGGTGTGTGCCAAACCTTGCCGCGGACGGTCAGCACGGCATCGCCGGACAGCAGCGTGCGCGTCGTCGGGTTCCACAGCGCGATGCTGTCATCGGTGTGCCCGCCCGCGTTGATGACGGTCCACTCCGGCGCGCCGGGCAGCGACTGGCCGTCGGCCAGTCCCCCGCGGGGGGATGCCCCCGTCCAGCGCATGCCGGCCGGCGTGCCGTATCCGGCCAACCGGGCGCCGCCCAGGAACCCGCCGAAACCGACACGATCGAGCGGCTGGTCGATCAGCGTGGGCCAGATGCTCGCGGCCCGGCCCAGGGTCGGCGTGCGCGGCCTCGCTCCGTCGAGGTAGGTCAGCGTTTCGGCGGGCAGCCAGATCGGAGCGGGGTAGCGGGCGGCCAGTTCCGCCGCGCCGGCGACGTGGTCGCTGTGCCCGTGGGTGGCCACCACCGCGTGCACGGTGCCGCCGAGCCGATTCAGCGTCGCCGCCAGATCGCCGGCGACCCGCGGCAACCCGGCGTCGACCACCACCGCCCCGTCGTGGCCGTGCAGGACATAGCAGTTGAAGACCCAGCGCGAGAACCGGGTGATGCCGAGTTCGGGCATCTCCTCGATGATCAGGCTCATGGCCGAAAGGCTACGCCCGATCCGCCGCGGCCAACGAGTGTGAATCGTGGGCTTCGAGCGTGCGGCCAGGGCGGTGATCGTCGGCGTGTCGGCGCCCTGGGCGCACGCTCAATGACCGCAAATGTAGTGACGGCCCGCTGCGCCCGGCTTCGCCGCGCTTGCGACCGTCACGGCTGCGCCAGCGCCCGCAAGAAGAACGTCAGGTTGGCCGGCCGCTCGGCAAGGCGGCGCATGAAGTAGCCGTACCACTGGGTGCCGAACGGCACGTAGACCCGGACCCGGTTTCCCGATTCCGCCAGCCGCCGCTGCTCGCCGTCGCGAATGCCGTACAGCATCTGGTACTCGAAATCCGACCGGCCCGCTTCGCGCGCCAGCGCGGGCACCGCCTCGATGATCGCCGGGTCGTGAGAGGCCACCATCGGGTAGCCGGAGCCGGCCATCAACACCCGCAGGCAGCGCAGGTAGGCGTCCGTGACGGCGGCGGGGTCGCGGTGGGCGACCGCCGCCGGTTCGTCGTATGCGCCCTTGCACAACCGGATTCGCGCCCCGGCCGCCGCGAACTCCTCGCAATCGTCGAGCGTGCGCCGCAGATAGGCCTGCAGGGCCACCCCCAGCCAGCCGAACTCGGCCCGCAACTCGCGCACGATCGCCAGCGTCGAATCCGTCGTGGTGTGGTCCTCGGCGTCCACCGTCACCCACACCCCGGCCCGCTGGGCGGCCGAGCAGATCGACCAGGCATTCTCCCGGGCGATCTTCTCGCCGTTGCGATCGAGCGCCTGCCCCAGGGCCGACAGCTTCACCGACACCTCGAGCGGCGAGACGGCGGCACGGTCGTCGCACCGGCCCAGGCGGTCGATCAGATCGAGGTAGACGCGCACCGCCGCGCCGGCGTCGTCGGCGTCGGTGACGTCCTCGCCGAGGTAATCCAGGCTGACATAGCGGCCCGAATTACGAAGCGCGGCAGCGCTGTCCAGCGCGATGTCGATGGTCTCGCCGGGGACGAACCGATGCACCACGCGACGGGTGACCGACAACCCTTCGGCGGCCCGGCGCAACCCCGGGCGTCGGCTGGCGGCGATGATCGTCGGCCGCAGGGTGCTGGCGTACACGCGGCCCATCAGTCGGCCGCCATGTGCGGATAGGTGTGCCGCGTCGCCGGGACGAACGTCTCCTTGAGGGTGCGGGCCGACGTCCACCGCAACAGGTTCAGCACCGACCCGGCCTTGTCGTTGGTGCCCGAGCCGCGCGAACCACCGAACGGCTGGCGCCCGACGACCGCGCCGGTCGGCTTGTCGTTGACGTAGAAGTTCCCGGCGGCGAAGCGCAGGCGCTCCTGCGCGGTCAGCACCGCCTCCCGATCGTCGGCGATCACCGCTCCGGTCAGCGCGTATCGCGAGCCGGTGTCGATGACGTCGAGGATGCGCTCGTAGTCGTCGTCGGGGTAGACGTGCACCGACAGCAGCGGACCGAAGTACTCGGTGGCGAACGACTCGTCGGCCGGGTCATCGGAGAGCAACACCGTGGGGCGTACGAAATAGCCGACGCTGTCGTCGTATTCGCCGCCCACCGCGATGGTGACCTGAGCCGCGCTCTTCGCCCGCTCGATGGCCTTGACGTTCTTGGCGAAGGCGCGCTCGTCGATCAGCGCGCCCCCGAAGTTCGTCAGGTCGGTGACGTCGCCGTAGCGCAGCTCGGCGGTCTCCCCCAGGAAGTCGTCGCCGATGCGCCGCCACACCGACAGCGGGACGAACGCCCGCGACGCCGCCGAGCACTTCTGCCCCTGGTAGTCGAACGCGCCGCGAATCAGGGCGGTGCGCAACACATCCGGGCGCGCCGACGGGTGCGCCACGACGAAGTCCTTGCCGCCGGTCTCCCCCACCAGCCGCGGATAGCTCCGGTAGCGGCCGATGTTCGCGCCGACCTGCTGCCACAGGTGCTGGAAGGTGGCCGTCGACCCGGTGAAGTGGATGCCGGCCAGCCGCGGATCGGCCAGGGCCACTTCGGAAACCGCGAACCCGTCGCCGGTGACGAGGTTGATCACGCCGGGCGGTAGCCCGGCGGCCTCGAGCAGCTGCATGGTCAGATACGCCGACAGGGTCTGGGTGATCGACGGCTTCCACACGACGGTGTTGCCCATCAGCGCCGGCGCGGTCGGCAGGTTGCCGGCGATCGAGGTGAAGTTGAATGGCGTGATCGCATAGACGAATCCGTCCAGCGGGCGGTAGTCGCTGCGATTCCATTCCCCTGGCCCGCTGATCGGCTGCTGCGCCAGGATCTGGCGCGCGAACGCCACGTTGAAGCGCCAGAAGTCGATCTGCTCGCAGGGCGAGTCGATCTCGGCCTGGTAGGCGGACTTGGACTGGCCGAGCATGGTCGCCGCGGCGATCTTCTCCCGCCACGGTCCGGCCAGCAGATCGGCGGCCCGCAGGAAAACCGCCGCGCGCTCGTCGAAAGGCATTGCCGCCCAGCCGGCCTTCGCGGCGGTCGCGGCGTCGATCGCCGCCGCCGCGTCGGCGGGCCCGGCGTTGGTCAGGGTGCCCAGCGTCGCGGCGTGCCGGTGCGGCTGGACGACTTCGATGCGTTCGCCGTCGCCCATCCGGTGCCGACCGCCGATGACGTGCGGGAGGTCGATGGGGTGATCGGCCAGCGCGGCCAACTCGGCGCGCAGCCGGTCACGTTCGGGGGAGTGCGGGGCGTAGTCATGGACCGGCTCGTTGGCCGGCAACGGCACCTCGGTTATCGCGTCCATGCTGCCAGGATCCTCGCCGCGACGGCGCCCGGACTTAGCCGATCGGACAAGATGATCCGCCCTTGGTAGTATGATCGGACAATGACCGGGCTGGGCCAGCTGTTGCTGGCGCTGGACGCGACGCTGGTCAGCCTGGTGGAGGCGCCGCGGGGCCTCGACCTGGCCGTGGGCTCGGCGGCGCTGATCGACAGCGACGACGTGCGGCTGGGGCTGGCGGCCGCCGCCGGCTCGGCCGACGTGTTCTTCCTGCTCGGCGTGGCCGACGACGAGGCGCTGCGGTGGATGGACAAGCAGGCGCGCGAGCGCGTTCCGGCGGCGATCTTCGCCAAGGAGCCGTCGACCCGTTTGGTCACGGCGGCGGTCGCGGCGGGGTCGGCGGTGGTGGCCGTCGAGCCGCGCGCGCGGTGGGAACGGCTCTACCAGTTGGTCAACCACGTGCTGGAACATCACGGCGACCGCGCCGACGCGACCGAGGACTCGGGCACGGACCTGTTCGGGCTGGCGCAGTCGCTGGCCGACCGCATTCACGGCATGGTCAGCATCGAAAACGCCCAATCGCACGTGCTGGCGTATTCGGCATCCAACGACGAGGCCGACGAGCTGCGCCGGCTGTCCATCCTGGGCAGGGCGGGGCCGCCCGAGCATCTCGAATGGATCGGGCAATGGGGCATTTTCGATGCCCTGCGAGCCGGCGACGGCGTGGTGCGGGTGGCCGAGCGCCCGGAGTTGGGCCTGCGCCCGCGGCTGGCCATCGGGATCTACCGGCCCGCGGCGGACGCGCGGCGACCGCCGGAGTTCGCCGGCACCATCTGGGTGCAGCAGGGCGCACAACCGCTGGCCGACGACGCCGAGGAGATGTTGCGCGGCGCCGCGGTACTGGCGGGGCGCATCATGGCGCGGTTGGCCGCCCGGCCCTCCACGCAGCTGCGGCGGGTGCAGCAGCTGTTGGGCCTGATCGACGGCGAACCCGACGTGGCCGCCGTCGCAAGCGAACTCGGCCTGGCCGCCGACGGCGCCGCGGCGCTGGTCGGCTGGGACACCGCGGACGCGGACGCCGGCGCGGCCCGTCAAGTTCGGTTACCCGACGTGATGGCGCTCAGCGCCAGCGCTTTTCGGCCGGACGCCCAGGTGGCCTCCCGGGGATCCCGAATCTATGTGCTGCTGCCCCAGACGCCGACCCGCTCGGCCACCTCCTGGGTGCGCGGCACCATCGCCGGGATGCGCACCGAGCTCGGGATGCAGCTGCGCGCCGCCGTCGCCGCTCCGGTCACCGGCCTCGCCGGGATCGCCGCCGCGCGCGCCGAACTGGACCGGGTGCTGGACAGCGCTGCGCGCCATCCCATTTCGATGCCGCAGGTGACGTCGCTGGCCGAGGCGCGCACCACCGTCCTGCTCGACGAGATCCTCGGCCTGGTTGGCCGCGAGGAGCGCCTGGCCGACCCGCGGATCGTCGACCTGCGCACCCGGGAGCCGGCGCTGGCCGACACGCTGCGGGTGTATCTGGACAGCTTCGGCGACATCGCCGCCGCCGCGCGGTCGCTGCACGTGCACCCCAACACGGTTCGCTACCGCGTGCGACGGATCGAGAGGTTGCTGTCGACATCGCTTGCCGATCCCGAGGTGCGGCTGCTGTTTTCGTTGAGTTTGCGACTCCCGGGTGCACCCCGGCGGGAGGCGGTACCCTGACGGCCATGCCGAACGCGTCCGTGGTCGCCCTGCTGCGCGAGCGCGCGGGCCTGCAGCCCGACGATGTCGTGTTCGCCTACACCGACTACGAACGCGATTGGGAGGGCGTCACCGAGACGGTGACGTGGGCGCAGCTCTACCAGCGGACCCTGAACGTCGCGCACGAGGTCAAGCGGCACGGCGCCGTCGGGGACCGGGCCGTGATCCTCGCCCCGCAGGGGCTGGACTACATCGTGGCCTTCCTGGGCGCGATGCAGGCCGGGCTGATCGCGGTGCCGTTGTCCGTTCCGGCGGCGGGCTCGCACGACGAACGGGTGAGCGCCGTCCTGGCCGACACCACGCCAACCGTCGTCCTCACCACGTCCCCGGTGGCCGGGGCGGTTTCCGAGTACCTGGGGCCGGGCCCGGTTGCCGTCGAGGTCGACGCGCTGAACCTCGACGACCCGGGCGCGCCGAGCATCCGCATCAGCGGGGCCCCCGACACGGCGTACCTGCAGTACACGTCCGGTTCCACCCGCGTGCCCGCCGGGGTGATGATCTCGCACCGCAACCTGCACGTGAACTTCCGGCAGCTGATGACCGCCTATTTCGCCGAATTCAACGGCGTTCCCCCGCGCGGCAGCGCGGCGGTGTCCTGGCTGCCCTTCTACCACGACATGGGGCTGGTGCTCGGCGTCATCGCGCCGATCCTGGCCGGCTACCGCGCCAACCTGACCAGCCCGGTGGCCTTCCTCCAGCGCCCGGCGCGGTGGATTCAGGCCATGTCGATCGGCGTCCCGATCATCTCCGCGGCGCCCAACTTCGCCTTCGAGCTGGCCGTCCGAAAGACGACGGACGCCGACCTCGACGGCGTCGACCTCGGCAAAGTCTTGGGCATCGTCAGCGGCGCCGAACGCATCCACCCCGCGACGCTGGAGCGGTTCTGTAAACGGTTCGCCCCGTACGGCTTTCGCGAGAACATGATGCACCCCTCCTACGGTCTGGCCGAGGCCACCGTGTACGTCTCGAGCCGCATCGCGAGCGGCCCGCCCGAGATCGCGCACTTCGACGCCGAGAAGTTGTCCGACGGCACCGCCCAGCGGTGTTCGGCCGAGACCGGCTCACCGCTGTTCAGCTACGGCATGCCCGAGTCGCCGGCGGTGCGGATCGTGGACCCCGATACCCACCAGGAATGCCCGCCGGGTTCGGTCGGCGAGATCTGGGTGCACGGCGAGAATGTGGCCGCCGGCTACTGGCAGAAGCCCGAGGAGACCGCGCGCACGTTCGGCGGCATGCTGGCCGACCCGTCGCCGGGCACGCCCGAGGGACCGTGGCTGCGCACCGGCGACCTCGGCTTCGTTTCCGAGGGCGAGCTGTTCATCGTCGGCCGGACGAAGGACCTGTTGATCGTCTACGGGCGCAACCACTATCCCGAGGACATCGAGTCGACGGTCCAGGAGATCACCGGGGGGCGGGTCGCGGCCATCTCCGTCGCGCTGGACGAGACCGAGAAGCTGGTGACCATCATCGAAATGAAGAAGCGCGGCGATTCCGACGAGGAGGCGCTGCGCCGGCTCGCCGTCGTCAAAAACAATGTCACCGCGGCCATTTCCAACTCGCACGGTCTGAATGTCGCCGATCTCGTGCTGGTGTCACCGGGGTCGATTCCGACCAC
Organism: Mycobacterium sp. UM_11; assembly: GCF_001414075.1. NCBI lineage: Bacteria > Bacillati > Actinomycetota > Actinomycetes > Mycobacteriales > Mycobacteriaceae > Mycobacterium > Mycobacterium sp. UM_11. The sequence continues at coordinate 60,422 of NZ_LATC01000005.1, forward strand.
GACGAGCGGCAAGATCCGCCGGGCCGCCTGTGTCGAACAGTATCGCCGCCAGGAGTTCACCCGGCTGGACGCCTGAGCGGCCCGCTAGGTTTGCGATTCGTCCAGGAAACGGCCCATCACGTCCGGGCCGGTCGAGTGCATGTTGATCGACAGCTCGAGCAGCCGGTCCTTGGCCTTCTTCGGCAGTAGCTCGATGGACTTGGTGGTGGCGGAATCGTACTTGGCCCCCGGAAAGCGTTGCAACACAAGGTCCTTCTGCTCCTCGGTGGTGTAGATCTCCAGGAGCTTCATGCCGGCGAAGGCGTCCTTCGCCGAATCGGCCATTCCCGCTTTCGCCAGCGCCTCCAGCCGTTCCTCGTTGATCCAGACGTTGACCTTGATCTTCTTGGCGGCGCTCATGATTCGGCCCCCTCCAGCTGGTTGAGCGTGAACACCGGCAGCCGGTTCGCCAGGTATTCCTCGGTGACGAACGGTGAGCCCTGACCGTATTTCGCGGCGGACTCCAGCACGACCTCGAACACCTCGTGCCGCATGACCTGCTGGGTCGGCTTCACCTCGTCGGTGAGGATGCTGCGGATCAGGCTGCCGCTGAAGCTCTGCGCGTGTGTGTCGTGACCGCACAGCGCCGAGTTGGTCACCTCGCGGCATTCGGGGCAGTACCAGTTCTCCCGCAGGAACACCGGTTTGATGCCGAGGTCCGAGCGGTGATCCTGCAGCAGGTTCTGCGAGTCGTAGGGGTGGTAGAAGTCGCCGACGCCGGCGTGGTCGCGACCGAACATGTGGTGGGTGCAGCCGAGGTTGGTCCGCAGGATCGCGTGGAAGATCGCCTCCCGCGGGCCCGCATAGCGCATGTCCCACAGCGTGAAGGTCACCTTGTGCACGTCCTCGCGGAAGTAGCCGCTCTTGCGCAACTCGTCCTGCGTCAGCAGGATCGCCTCGTCGATGTAGTCCCCCACCCGCTTCTGGCCGATGATCGCGTTCACCAGCACGCCGGTGTTCAGGTTGTCGACGGGCATGTCCTCGTTCGCGGCCAGCCACGCCTGCTTCATCAGCGCCTCGTGACCGGTGTGCGGGACGTTGCGGGTCTGGTGGGCGACGACGTGTTTCCAGTCCTTCTCCGCCAAGGCGTCCTGATGCTGCTTGGGGGTGAGCCAGAAACTCTTGAACGGCTCGTTGAAGACCGGCTCGTTGATCAGCGTGATATCCCCGGCGATGAACCGGTTCGCGTACGCGAGCGTCTTCTTCACCCCCGGGTGCCGGGGATCGGTTGTGCCGTAGGTCTTCTCGGCGAAGTGCTGCAGGTCGTAGGAGTAGATCTCGGCGACCTCGAAGGTGGCCATCGGGGCCCCCAGGTACTCGAGGACGACGCTGCGGCCCTCTTCGATCCCCAGCTCCTCGATTTCGTCGGAGGACAGGTCGAACACGATCGGGATGCTCCACAGCGTGCCGTCCGGCAGCGCCATCTTGTCCAGCGTGGTGTCGACCTCTTGGCGGCCCATGAACCCCGTCAGCGGCGTGAAGAAGCCGTACGACAGGCTGATCACCTCGTGCGCGGTCGCCTTCGAAATGGGCACCCGGGGCAGGCCTTTGATCAGGTCGGCGGCGCCTGCCGTGGCCACCCTTTCCACGATCGGTTTCCCGTTGTGGCCCGTATAGCTCATCTGATGACCTCGCTTCGAGTGCGTGTTCGAGCAGTCCGCCTTGATGCCCGTTATCCCCGTTTGCTAAACCCCTCCTGGCTGCGGGCCAGGGCCGGGATCACACCCACCTTCTCCAGGTGGGCGATCACTTCCTCGGCCAGCGTGTCCGCGTCCTTCTGGCCGCCCTCGAGTCGCAACTCGGGCTGCACCGGAGCCTCGTACGGGTCGTCGATGCCGGTGAATCCCTTGATCTCCCCGGCCCGCGCCTTCTGGTAAAGCCCCTTGGGATCCCGCTTTTCGCAGATCTCTATCGGGGTGTCGATGAAGATTTCCTGGAAGTCGCCTTCGACCAGCGTTTCGCGGACCGCGTCGCGATCGCGCCGGTAGGGGCTGATGAAGGCGGTCAACGCGATGATGCCGGCCTCGCAGAACAGCTTGGACACCGCCCCGATCCGCCGGATGTTCTCCTCGCGATCCTGGGCGGAGAAGCCCAGACCGAACCTCTTGGCGAACTCGGCCCCGTGGCGCGGTTCGAGGGTTCCCGGGCCCGCGTTGAGCCCGTAGCGGACGTTGTCCCCATCCAGCAGATAGCTGCGGACGCCCCGCTCGTAGAGCTTCTGCTCGACGGTGTTGGCCACCGTGCTCTTGCCGCTACCGCTGAGCCCGGTGAACCAGAGGACGCAGCCCCGGTGCCCGTTGAGTTGTTCCCGGCTGCTGCGGCTGATGTGGTGTTCGTGCCAGGTGATGTTGTCCGACATGCTCAGCCCCTCACCACGTCGCTCGCCAGTCAAACCGGGGTGTAGCCATTCGGCTACTTAAGATGGCCAATTTACAGGAGATTTGACGGGCCCCGCCACCGCGCGGCGGCCGCCGGCTCGCCTGGCCGCGGGGTGGCCTTGCCCGACCGTGACGGCAACGATTACGACCGCGATGAGTCGAATTGCGTCAGGATGCCGACGGTGCGAGTTCGGTGGCGGCGAGCTCGTCGCACAGATGCTCCGCCAGATCCCGCACGGTGGTGATCTTGGTGGGGCTGATGCGCACGCCCGTTTCGGTTTCGATGCGGGTGCGCAGTTCCAAATTGCCGAGCGAATCCAGCCCGTAGTCGGACAGGGGACGATCGGGATCGATTGTGCGCCTGAGCAACAGGCTGATCTGGCCGGACACCAGCCGACGGATGGCGGTGGGCCATTCCTCGCGGGGCAACCCCTTGAGCTCGGCCAGGAATCTGCCCGTGTCCGGATCGCCCTGACCCGACGACCGGAACGCCTCGGCGAACCGGCTGCGCTGCGCGAACGAGGTCAACCACGGCGTTCCCGTGATCGGCGCGTAGCCGCAGTAAGCGCGGTCGTAGCGCAGCAGCGACTCGAAGGCGCGGAAGCCCTCGGCGGGCTTGATGGCGATGCCGGCGCCCTCCGCCAGGGCGGTGGCCCGCCCCACCTCGGACCACGCGCCCCAGGCGATCGCGCTGCCCGGCAGCCCCTGCGCGCGGCGCCAGTGCGCGAACGCGTCCAGCCAGCTGTTGGCCGCCGCGTAGGCGCCCTGCCCCGGGGAGCCGACGAGCGCGGCCGCCGACGAGAACGCGCAGAACCAGTCCAGCGGCTGCCCCGCCGTGGCGTGATGCAGGTTCCAGGCGCCGTAAACCTTTGGCGCCCAACACCGTTCGACCAGTTCGTCCGTGACGTTGGTCAACGTGGCGTCCTCGACCACCGCCGCCGCGTGCAACACGCCGCGCACCGGCAGTCCCGTCGCGGTCGCGCACGCCACCAGGCGTGCGGCCGTGCCCGGCTCGGCGATGTCGCCACACTCCACCACGATGTCGGCCCCGCCGGCGGTCAGGCGCTCAATGGCTTGCCGCGCCCGCGCGTCGGGCGCCGATCGGGAGTTGAGCACGAGCCGCCCGGCTCCCCGAGAGGCCATCTCACCGGCCAGGAACAGTCCCAGCCCGCCGATACCGCCGGTGACGATGTAGGCGCCGTCGCCGCGGAACGGCCGCACCTGTTCCGGGGGAACCGTGGCCACGCTGCGCCCGGCCCGCGGCACGTCGAGCACCACCTTGCCGGTGTGGCCGGCGGCGCCGACCAGCCGGACCGCGGCGGCCGCGTCGTGGATCGGGAAGTGGGTGGTCCGCGGCCGCGGCAACTCGCCGTCGCCCGTGCGCTGGTACACCGTGGTCAGCAGCCGTCGGACCGTCTCGGGATGGGTGACCGTCAGCAGCGCCAGGTCGACCGCGAACAGGGACAGGTTGCGGCGGAACGGATAAAGCCCAAGGCGGGTGTCGCCGTAGATGTCGCGCTTGCCCAGCTCGATGAACCGGCCGCCGAAGGCCAGCAATTCGATTCCCGCGCGCTGCGCGGCGCCGGGCAGCGAGTTGAGCACCACGTCGACGCCGTAACCGTCGGTGTCTCGGCGGATCTGCTCGGCGAACTCCGTGCTGCGCGAATCGTAGACGCGTTCAATTCCCATGTCGCGCAGCAGTTGCCGGCGCTGCGGGCTGCCCGCGGTGGCGAAGATCTCGCAACCGGCGGCGCGGGCGATCGCGATGGCGGCCTGCCCGACACCACCGGTGCCGGAGTGGATGAGGACCTTGTCGGTGGGTGCGACCCGGGCCAGATCGTGCAGGCCGTACCACGCGGTCGCCGCGGCGGTGGGTACCGCGGCCGCGGCGTCCAGCGGCAGGCCGGGCGGCAGGACGACCGCGTGCCGCGCGTCGGCGATGACGAACGTACCCCAGCAGCCGTTGCGGGAGATGCCGCCGACCCGATCACCCACCCTCGGCCCGGTGACGTCCGGCCCGACGGCGGTGACCACCCCGGCGAAGTCGCCGCCCAACTGCTGCTGGTAGCCCTCGAAGGTGGGATAGCGGCCGAAGGCGAGCAGCACATCGGCGAAGTTGATGGTGGACGCGGTGACGGCGACCTCGATCTCCCCCGGCCCGGGCGGGACGCGGTCGAACGCGACGAACTCCAGCGATTCGAGGTCGCCCGGGGTGCGGATCTGCAGGCGCACGCCGTCCCGCTCGTGGTCGACGACGGTGGTCTGGCGGTCGGCCGGACGCAGGGGAGCCGACCGCAGCCGCGCGGTGTGCCACTCGCCGTGCCGCCAGGCGGTCTCGTCCTCCTCCGAGCCGCTCTTCAGCTGCAGGGCAACATGTTTGGCATCGGTCGCGGCCTCGACGTCGATCTGGGTGGCGCTCAGGTGCGGGTGCTCGGAATCGATCACCCGCAGCAGCCCGCGCAGCCCGGTCTGCTCCAGGTTGGCCACGTCGCCTGTGGTCACGTTCGCGGCGTTCCTGGTCACCACGAAGAGCCGGGGTGATTCGCCCGGCAACTCGGAGAGCTCGCGGGCGATGGTCGCCAGGTGCGAGACGTAGTCGCGGCCGCCCCGGGTCGGGTCGGCGTCGCCGGCGGGTGGCGCGGTCACCACGACGACACCGGTCAGGCCCTTGAGCGGCCCGTGCCCGTTCGAGGCGGCCGGGCCGTTTCTCGCCAGCAGCGTGCGCAGCTGTGAGGCCTTCGCCGACCCGGGCGGCAGCGCCACCGTGGTGCATTGGGCGCCGTCGGACAACGCCTCGCCGAGTTGCGCCGTCAGCGGATCGGTCACCTCACCGGCGCTGAGCAGCAGCCACGATCCGGGCTCGCCGCGCGACGGGTCGGGAAGCCTGCGGGTCTCCCATTCGATGGTCAACAACCGCTCGCCCAGCAGCCGGCGCGCCCGGTCGCCCTCGGCGGCGCCACCGGCCAGGCGCAGCCCCTCGACGGTCAGCAGCACGGCGCCGGAGGAGTCCAGCACGTCGATGTCCGCCTCACACTCGCCGGGGCGCGACGACGTTACCCGCGCGAGGCAGTATTGCGCGTTGCGCGTCGAGGCATGACTGCGCAGGCGGCGCACGCCGACCGGTAGCAGCAGACCCTCCGCGCTCGCCTTCTGCACCTCGGGATGAACGACGACCGACTGGAAGCACGCGTCCAGCAGCGCGGGGTGGATGCCGTAACCCGACTGCTGGGAGCGGATCGCTCCTGGTAGCGCCACCTCGGCAAGCACGGTACCCGCGCCCGCATCGGAGTTGCGCGCCGCGGCCAGGCCCGAGAAGGCCGGGCCGTACTGAATTCCGATGGCGCCGAACGCCTTTCGCAGTTCGCCGCCGTCGGTGCCGGACGGGTGATTGGCGATCAACGTGGCCAGGTCGTGGGCGGGCGGCTGCCGCGGCGCGGCCCCATCGGTTACCGGTGGGGCGTGCAGGACCGCGGCCGCCCGGCGAACGCGTTCGCCATCGGCGTGGGTGTCCACGGTGAATTCCAGGACGCCGGGAGCGGTGACCGTGGCGGTCGACGATGCCGGAGTCTGCCCGTCCAGCAACAGCGTCTGGTCGAACGTGATGTCGCGGACCTCGGCCTGGCCGCCGAGGGTCGCCCGCGCGGCGGCCAGCGCCATTTCGCAGTAGGCGGCACCGGGAAGCGCTGCCACGCGGTGGATTTGGTGGTCGCCGAGCCATGGGTGCGCCTCGGTGCCGACGTCGGACTGCCAGACGTGGCGCTCGGGTTCCTCGTGCAGGTGGACGTGCGCACCCAGCAGCGGATGGACGGCCTGGACCGACGCGCCGTGCGCCTGCTCTTTCGCCTCGCGGCGCAACATCAGGGTGCGGTGCGTCCAGGCCGGGAGCGGGGCGTCCAGCAGGCGGCCGGTGGGGTACTGCACCGAGAAGTCGACCGCGGCGCCGGCGCTGTGCACGTCGGCGACGAAACCACGCAATCCGGCCGGCAGCTCTTGCTCCCGGCGCATGGCCGCCAGCGCCGCGATCGGCGTGTCGAGGGCGCCGGCGTTCTGCTCGACGGCATGGGTGAGCAACGGATGCGGCGCCAGCTCCCCGAAGACGCGGAACCCGTCCTTGAGGGCGGCCTGTACCGCCGCCGCGAATCGCACGGTGTGGCGCAAGTTTTCGGCCCAGTAGTCGGCGGTGAACGACGGGCGTTCGCGGGGGTTCCACAGCGTGGCCGAGTAGTAGGGAACGTCGGACTCCCTCGGCTCGAGGCCGGCGAGGGCCTCGAGGAGTTCGTCGAGGATCGGTTCCACCTGCGGCGAGTGCGAGGCCACGTCCACCGCCACCTCACGCGCCAGCACGTCCTGCTCGCTCCAGGCCGCGACCAGATCCCGGATCGTCTGCGCGTCGCCGCCCACGACCGTCGACGTGGGTGAGGCGACCACGGACAGGACCACGTCGGTGATGCCGCGGATGGACAGTTCCGAGAGCACCTGTTGGCCGGCCAGTTCCACCGACGCCATGGCGCCGCTGCCGGCGATGCGCGCCATCAGCGCCGAGCGGCGGCAGATGACGCGCACGCCGTCTTCGAGCGACAGGCCGCCGGCGACGACCGCCGCGGCGGATTCACCGAGCGAATGCCCGATCACGGCGCCGGGGCGCACCCCGTAGGACTTCATCGTCTCGGCCAGGGCGACCTGCATCGCGAAGATCGTCGGCTGCACGCGGTCGATGCCGGTGACCACCTCCGGCGCCGACATGGCCTCGGTGACCGAGAAACCCGATTCCGCGGCGATCAGCGGCTCCAACGTGGCGATCGTCGCGGCGAACACCGGCTCCCTCGCCAGCAGTTCGGCGCCCATCCTCGGCCATTGCGAACCCTGGCCGGAGAACACCCACACGGGCCCACGATCGTCCTGCCCGACGGCGGGCTGGTAGGGCAAATCCCCGTCGGCGACGTCGCGCAGGGCCGTGCCCAGCTCACCGAAGTCGCTCGCCGACACCACCGTCCGCACCGGCCGGTGCGCGCGCCGGCGCGCCAGGGTGTAGCCGAGGTCGCGCAGGCTTACGGTGCCGGCGTGCTCGTCGACCCAGGCCGCGAGGCGGGCGGCCGTGGCACGCAACTGTTCCGCCGACGTGGCCGACACGGCAAACAGCAACGCCCCGCCGGTGATCGGAGCCGGCTCCCCCGCCCCGTGCGGCGGCGCCTCCTCCAAGACGGCGTGCACGTTCGTGCCGGATATGCCGTACGACGACACCGCGGCGCGGCGCGGGTGGTGACCGTCGGTGGGCCAGGACGTATTGGCCTGCGGCACAAAGAGTTCGGTCTCGATCTCGGCCATCCCGTCGGGCAGGCGGGTGAAGTGCAGGTTCCGCGGCACCATGCCGTGCCGCAGCGCGAGGATCGCCTTCATCAGCCCCAGCGGTCCCGACGTCGACTGCAGGTGGCCGAAGTTCGTCTTCACCGAGCCCAGCGCGCACGGCCCCTCGGTCCCGTACACGGCGGCCAGGCTCGAGTACTCGATGGGATCGCCGACCGGCGTGCCGGTCCCGTGCGCCTCGACGAAGCCAACGGTGGCCGGGTCGACGCCGGCGGCCGCCAGGGCCTTCCGGTAGACGGCCACCTGGGCGGTTTCCGACGGCGCCGCGATGTTCACGGTGCGGCCGTCCTGGTTCGCGGCGGTGCCGCGCAGCACGGCCAGGATGCGGTCGCCGTCGCGCTGCGCGTCGTCGAGCCGCTTGAGCAGCAGCATGACGCAGCCCTCGCCGGACACGAAGCCGTCGGCCGCCACGTCGAAGGCGTGGCAGCGGCCGGTCGGCGACAGCATGCCCTGCAGCGAGCCCGACACGGACTTGCGCGGTTCCAGCGTCACGGCGACGCCCCCCGCGAGGGCAACGTCGCTTTCCCCGCTGTTCAGGCTGCCGCAGGCCTGGTGAACGGCCATCAACCCCGACGAGCACGCGGTGTCCACGGTGACCGCCGGGCCGTGCAAACCCAGCGTGTAGGCGACCCGCCCCGAGGCGAAGCTGTTGGAAGTCCCGGTGAATCCGTACGGCCCCTCGGCGGCACCGCAGTCGGCGGAGAGCAGTTCGTAATCGCCGTGGGTCAGTCCGACGAAGACCCCCGTCTGCGAGTGGGCCAGGCCCGCGGGATCGAGGCCCGCCTGTTCGATGGCGTCCCAGGACGTCTCCAGCAGCAACCGGTGCTGCGGGTCGATCGCGGTGGCCTCGCGCTCGGTCATGCCGAAGAAATCGCAGTCGAAGCCGCCGACGTCGTCCAGGAAGGCCCCCCACCGCGTCACCGACCGGCCCGGCACTCCGGGCTCGGGGTCGTAATACAGGTCGGCGTCCCACCGGTCGGCGGGAATCTCGCCGACGAAATCCTCTCCGCGCAACAAGGCCTCCCACAGCTGTTGCGGCGAGTCGATGCCGCCGGGAAGCCGGCAGGCCATGCCGATCACGGCAACGGAGGTGGCGGCGTTCGCGAGAGGCAACGTGCGGTCCCCTGTTCTCCGCTGGTGGGCGGTCGGCGGCCGTACGAATGCTCGGCAGAGCCCCCCCGTGCGCATGGGCGCACCACCGCTCACGCATCCGGGCTCAGGATTCGTAAAGTGCGGTATCAGCTTAGCGACCCGAACTCCGTGCGCTGCGCGGTTGGAAAATTTCGGGCGCACAACCGGTCTCGGGCCGGGATCGGGCGAAACTCGGGTGGCGCTGGCGTGCCCGCGCGCGCGGGGACGAAAGGACTTGGCGGGGAACCTTATTCGCGAAGGTTATGTCCCTCCGCCATCACCGGATTTGTCGGATTCGACAGCGTCGGCCGGGTCTTCGATCACCCGATAGGTCGGGTCCACCATCGTGATGGGCCGGGTGCCCGATTGCCGGGCCTTCCCGCTGACCCGCAAAACCTGGCCGGGCTGGATGTCGGCGCCACCGTGGCCGGGCCGGAAGGTGATCGTCAATTCCCCGCTGTTGTCCCCGACGACGACCTCGCGCAGGGTGCGCCCCCGGTCGTTGACGTCCTCGACCTCGCTGACCCGGCCCTCGACGGTGGCCCGTTGGCCGGAGATCAGGCCGGCCACCAGGATGACCGACGCCGGGCGCTCCGGGTGCTCGTAGGCGTCCACCTTCTCGTCCTCGCCCTTGGACACCCACGCCTCGAGCTTGTCGATCTCGCCGGCGATCCGTTGCTCGACGGTGTCGGGGTAGGCCTCCCTGATCCGCGATTCCACGTCGTACGGCACGATGGTCGCCGCCGCGTCGGGGATCAGGCTCACCGCGCTGGAGATCTTGTCCGCGGTGCGGTCGTGCAACAGCCGCCCCAGCAGCCGCCCGAAGGTCCGGCGCGGCAGGAGCACGGTCACGTTGGTGCGCGCTTGTTCGTCGCGGGCCTTGGCGACAAACAGCTGCGCGGCCCGGATGATCCGCCGGTCCGGGCAATCGACGACCCGCAGCGGGGTATCCAGATCGAAGTGGTCCCAACGCTTTCGCAGGACGGCGGCGTGGGCCGGGTCCACCATGAAGTGCACCGCCGTCAGCTCGTCGGCACGCAGTCCCCTGCCGTAGCGCAACGCTTCGATCACCGCCAGGTCGACGGAGTCGACGAACACGAACACCCGGTGCCGCGCGTACTTCACCAGCTCCGGGCGGTCGGTGCGGAACATCTCGAGAATGGCGGCCTCGGCGCGGTATTCGCGGTTGAGCCGGGTCAGGATGAACACCAGCAGCGGGAAAACCACGACCACCAGCCACGCGCCCTCGGTGAATTTCGCGACCGCGAAGATGCCGACCACGATCGTGGACAGGATCGCCGCGGACAGGTTGATCGCCAGGCGGCGGCGCCATCCCGGTTCGCGGTGCGTCAGATGGTGTTTGGTCATGCCGTAGCCGGCCATCGAGAACCCGGTGAACACGCCGATCGCGTAGAACGGGACCAGCGCGTTGACCGAGCCGCCCGTCACCACGAGCAGCACCACCGACAGCGCGGTCAGGGTGATGATGCCGTTCGAAAAGACCAGCCGGTGCCCGCGTTTGGTGAGTTGGCGCGGCAGAAAGCGGTCCTCGGCGACGAAACTGGCCAGCGCCGGGAATCCGTTGAAGCTGGTGTTCGCGCCGGTGAACAGGATGGCGGCGGTCGCGGCCTGGACCAGGGTGTAGAAGACATTGCCGAGCACGCCGTTGCCGAAGACGGCGCGCCCGATCTGCGAGAGCACCGACGGGTACTCGGTGAGATACGGCGTGGCGTGGGTGACGTGGGCCAGATAGGCGACGCCGGCCAGCAGCAGGCCGAGGATGGTGGCCATGGCGGTGAGCACTCGGCGGGCGTTGCGGCCCTGAGGCTTTCGGAAGTGATCCACGGTGTTGGAGATGGCCTCCACCCCCGTCAGGGACGAGCCCCCGTTGGCGAAGGCTCGCAGCAACACCAAGATCGTGGCCCCCAGCACCAGGCCGTTGCCCTGGTGAACGGGCACGGTTCCGGACAGGTGCGCGGGATCGTAGATCGGCAGATTGCCCAGGGCCGCGCGGATGACGCCGACCACGATGGTCAGGCCGACCATGCCGATGAAGGCGTAGGTGGCGAGCGCGAACGGCAGCCCCGCCTCCTTCAGCCCACGCAGGTTCGCGTAGCAGATGGCGAGCACCACCCCGACCGTGATTTCCAGGCTGTACGGGCCCAGCGAGGGGACGGCCGACACCACCGCGACCGTCCCGGCCGCCGACTGCACCGCGACGGTGACCACGTAGTCGATCAGCAGCGCGGCGGCGGCGATCTGCGCCACCCGGGGCCCGAAATTCTCGCGGGCGACGATGTAGGAGCCGCCCGCTCGGGTGTACGCCATCACCACCTGGCGATACGAGGCGGCCACCAGCACCAGGATGAGCAGGATGACACCGGTGATCGGAAGCAACAACACGAAGGCGGCCAGCCCCGCGTGGGGCAGCAACTCGATCAGGATCTGCTCGGGGCCATAAGCGACGGACGAGACCGCGTCCGGCGAAAGCGCGCCCAGGGCAACCGGATTCGACAACTTCTCGGAGGCGATGTCCTCGGTGACCAGCGGCTTGCCCAGGAACACCCGCTTGGCGATGTCCCCGACCGAAAGCGGGATCCGTAGCTTGCCGGCCGACGTGGTCACGACCACCGTCCTTAACTCGAGCGGGCGAACACCTCCGATGCATTGTGCACGGTCGCCGCCGTCCCGGTGGCGGCTTGCTAGGCCAGCCGGTGCACCGCGGCGGCGATCCGCTCGTCGGTGGCCGTCAGCGCGACGCGGACGTGCTGTGCGCCGCGCGGGCCGTAGAAGTGGCCGGGCGCCACCAGGATGCCCCGTTCGGCCAGCCAGGTGACGCTGTCGGCGCATGGCTCGGCGCGGGTGGCCCACAGGTACAGGCCGGCCTCGGAATCCTCGACGGCGAATCCGGCGGCGCGCAGGGCCGGCAGCAACGCGGCCCGCCGCCGCTCGTACCGTTCGCGCTGCGCCCGCTCGTGGGCGTCGTCGTCGAGGGCGGCCACCATGGCCGCCTGCACCGGCGTCGGGACCATCATCCCGGCGTGTTTGCGCACCGCCAGCAGCTCGGCCACCAGATCGGGGTCACCGGCGACGAACCCGGCGCGGTAGCCGGCCAGCGACGAGCTCTTCGACAGCGAGTGGATCGCGAGCAGCCCGGCATGGTCGCCGTCGCACACCGAGGGATGCAGGATGGACAGCGGTTGGGCCTCCCAGCCCAGCCCCAGGTAGCACTCGTCGGAGGCCACGATGCTGCCCCGGTCGCGCGCCCAGCCGACCACCTTGCGCAGGTGGTCGACGCCCAGCACACGCCCGGTGGGGTTGCTCGGCGAGTTCAGGTAGACCAGGGCCGGCGATTGCGGGCCGAGCTGGGTCAGCGAATCCGCGCGCAGCACCGTCGCGCCGGCCAGCCGGGCCCCGACGTCGTAGGTCGGGTACGCCAGCTCGGGCACCACGATCGCGTCCGCGGGCCCGAGTCCGAGCAGGCTCGGCAGCCAGGCGATGAGTTCCTTGCTTCCGATCACCGGCAGGACGGCGGCCTCGGTCAGCCCCGTGATGCCGAAGCGCCGCGCCAGGGCGGCGACCGCCGCCTCGCGCAGTCGCGGGGTGCCGGCGGTGGCGGGGTAGCCGGACGCGGAACCTGCGGCCGCCAACGCGTCGGAGATCACCGGCGCGACCGGATCCACCGGGGTGCCGACGGACAGGTCGACGATGCCGTCGGGATGCGCGACGGCCAGCGCCTTCGCCTCAGCCAGTGTGTCCCAGGGGAATTCCGGCAGGGCCGCCGAGACCCGCCCGCGGGTGGCTCGCGGCCGCGCCCCGGGCTTATCCAGCACCGGCCCGCTCAGTCGCCCTCGCCCTGCGGCGGCAGGTCCTTGACCACCTGCGGGTCGTTCTCGGTCATGCCGACCTTGGCGGCGCCGCCCGGCGACCCGAGCTCGGTGAAGAAGTCGGCGTTGATCTGCGTGTACTGGCTCCACTGCTCGGGCACGTCGTCTTCGTAGTAGATCGCTTCGACGGGGCAGACGGGCTCGCACGCACCGCAGTCGACACACTCGTCGGGGTGGATGTACAGCATCCGCGCGCCCTCGTAGATGCAGTCGACGGGGCACTCCTCGATGCATGCCTTGTCTTTGATGTCGACACAGGGCTCGGCGATCGTGTAGGTCACAGACGTCTCCTCCATGTACTGCGGTGTGGGCTGCTCTTCGGCTCGCGCCCGGTGCTTCCGGCCGCTCCAGACAAAGCTTTCGGTTACTGATACTAGACGTTGCACATACACGTCAACCACTTGGCACGCCCGTTGAATCGACGATTTAAGACCACCAGTCTCGCAAGCCGCGACCGGGGCCCGTTTCGCCAAGGGCGAACACCGCCCCCGGGCCGCCGACCTGCGCATAGTCGCAGTCCAGCCGGGTTCGGCGATATTCGTTGAGATAGAAGCACGGTCGTGGCGCCTGGTAGCCTCGACCGGAAGACGGCAACCGCTGGGCAGATGTCGTCGCCTTTAAAAGCGGTGCATTAACGGGGAAGGTGTCCACACATGAGGCTGTCGTTGACCAAATTGACCGTTGCGGTGGGTAGCGCTGCAGTGGCGTTGACCGCCGGCGCCGGGATCGCATCCGCGGACCCGTCGGACGCGATCATCAACACCACGTGCAACTACGGGCAGGTGATCGCGGCGCTCAACGCCACCGACCCGGCGGCCGCCGCGCAGCTGAACAACTCGCCGATCGCGCAGTCCTACATCCGCAACTTCCTGGCCGCGCCGCCGCCGAAGCGCCAGCAGATGGCCCAGCAGATCCAGGCGATGCCGTCGGCGATGAAGTACTACGACGACATCAACCAGGTCGCCGTCACCTGCAACAACTTCTGAGTCAGTAACCGCTGAGCAGGCCGCGGACGCGGCCCAGGGTTTCCGGTCCGACGCGGCTGCAGATGCGCGACGGGTCCGCGGGCTTACGACCCCAGAGCAGCAGCACGCGCGCGGCCGGATCGGTTTCCAGCGTGGCGGGTCCCTCGGGTTGCCTGAGTTCGATGGCGGTCCGGTCCGCCTCGGCGCTGATCAACACGTCGTCGGTGCCGGGGGTCCGCAGCCGCGCCTCGACGCGTTCGTCCGGCCGTAGCCGCTTGGCGCCCTTGACCAGCAGCGGCTTGCCGACCGCCAGGACGCTGTGGGTGGTCATCCAGGGCTCGGCCAACCGCGCCTGAGCGGCGGCATCATCACCGGTGATGTCCCAGCCATGCAGCACGAGCTCCTCGCGCATGTGCTCGGCGAACCAGGGCACCTTCATGGTGCGGCCCGTCCAGGCCACGTCGGTGTCCTGCGGCACGGCGTCGGCCTCCGCCGAGACGGCGCTCAGGGTGGCCATCCGGTCGAGCAGGGCGTCCCACAACTGGGCGTCGGTCAGGGCGCGCAGCGGTCCCTCGCGCTCCTCGAAGGAGCGCGTGCCGACGGTTTCACCGGCCAAGTGCGCGCCCAGCACCCGGGCGAGCTCCTCGGCGTTGCCCGCCTGATGGATGACGATGTCGCGCACCGTCCATGCCTCACACCAGGTTCCGGCGTCGGGCCGCCGCCGCTGCACCGCGTCGACGAACGGCCGCCACTCCGGGAACCGGTCCTCATCGATGTCTTGCTTCACGGCGTCGGTTATACCCGCCGCCGGTGACACGCAAGCGCCGCTACGCCGCCCGCGGGGCGTACGTCGTGGTGCGCTGACGCGCCGGGCGCCCGATCCCTTCGGCGATGGCCGTCAGCTCTTCGACGGTCTTGGCCGACCCGTGCTCCGAGCCGGCCATCCGCGAGATGGTCTCCTCCATCAGGGTGCCGCCCAGATCGTTGGCGCCGCCGTTGAGCATCACCTGGGTTCGCTCGACGCCCAGCTTCACCCAGCTGGTCTGAATTTGGGATATCCGGCCGTGCAACATGATTCGCGCCAGCGCGTGCACGGCCCGGTTGTCGCGGTGGGTGGGACCGGGCCGGGCGGCGCCGGCCAGATACAGCGGCGAGCTCTGGTGCACGAACGGCAGCGGCACGAACTCGGTGAACCCGCCGGTGCGATCCTGGATCCCGCGCAGCACGTTGAGGTGGGCGACCCAGTGCCGCGGGCTGTCCACGTGGCCGTACATCATCGTCGACGACGAGCGCAGGCCCACCTCGTGCGCGGTGGTGACGATGTCGATCCATTCCGACGTCGGCAGCTTGCCCTTGGTGAGCACCCAGCGCACCTCGTCGTCCAGGATCTCGGCGGCGGTGCCGGGGATGGTGTCCAGCCCGGCCTCGCGCAGGCTGATCAGCCACTCGCGCACGCTCAGCCCGCTCTTGGTCACGCCGTTGGCGATCTCCATGGGCGAGAAGGCGTGCACGTGCATAGACGGCACCCGCGCCTTGACGGCGCGGACCAGGTCGGCGTAGCCGGTGACCGGCAACTCGGGGTCGATCCCGCCCTGCATGCACACCTCGGTGGCGCCCTCGACGTGCGCCTCCCACGCGCGGTCGGCCACCTCTTGCGTCGACAACGAATACGCGTCGGCGTCACCCTTGCGCTGCGCGAACGCGCAGAACCGGCAACCCGTGTAGCAGATATTGGTGAAGTTGATGTTGCGGTTCACCACGAACGTCACATCGTCACCGACGGTGTCGCGGCGCAGCGAATCCGCCAGCGCGGCAACGGCTTCCAACGCGGGCCCGTCGGCGGTGGCCAGCGCCAGGTATTCGCCGTCGGTGCAGCCGGCGGGATTGCGCTCGGCCGCCCGCAGCGCGGCGAGCACGTCGGTGGCTAAGCGCTCTGGCGCTTTGGCGCCCTGGGCGGCCAACTCGTGGACGTGGGCGCGGATCGATTCCCAGTCGCCGAATGCGCTGTCCAGATCGCTGCGGGCTTCGGTCGCGCGGCCCTCGGTGTCGATCGCCTCGTTGAGGTCGGTCCGCCCGGCGGACGCGACGTCGTCGGGCTCCTGCCACGGCAGCCCCACCGGGTTGACGTCGCGGGCCAGCCCGGTAGCCGGATCGGCCAGCGCCATGACGTGGCCGCGCACCCGCGGGTCGATCCACGCCGCGCCCGCCTGCACGTATCTCGGCTGGGCGGTCAGCCGCTGCACCAGTTCGTATCCCGCCTCGGCGGTGACGTCGGCCAGCTCGTCGAGCGCGGGCCACGGCCGCTCCGGGTTCACGTGGTCGGGCGTCAGCGGCGACACCCCGCCCCAGTCGTCGACCCCGGCGCCGACCAGGGCCAGGCACTCGTCGCGGGACACCAGGTTCGGCGGCGCCTGGATGCGCATGCCGGGACCGAGCACCAACCGCGCGACCGCCACCGTCGCCAGGTAGTCGTCAATTCCCGCGTCCGGGACGGCGGCCATCGCGGTGTGCTCCTTGGCCCGGAAGTTCTGCACGATCACTTCCTGGACGTGGCCGAACTCCTTGTGGGACTTGCGAATCGCGTGCAAGGTCTCGGCCCGCTCGG
This sequence comes from Mycobacterium sp. UM_11, assembly GCF_001414075.1. NCBI lineage: Bacteria > Bacillati > Actinomycetota > Actinomycetes > Mycobacteriales > Mycobacteriaceae > Mycobacterium > Mycobacterium sp. UM_11. The sequence goes on from NZ_LATC01000005.1 coordinate 76,791, forward strand.
TCAGCGTCTCGCCGATTCCGACCAGCAGACCGGTCGTGAACGGAATGGACAACCGGCCGGCGTCGGTGAGCGTGCGCAGCCGGACCGCCGGATCCTTGTCCGGACTGCCGTAGTGCGCAAGCCCTTTCGTTTCGAACAACCGACGCGACGTGGTCTCGAGCATCATGCCCATCGACGGCGCCACCGGCTTGAGCCGCGCCATCTCCGACCAGCTCATCACGCCGGGGTTCAGGTGCGGCAGCAGCCCGGTCTCTTCGAGCACCCGGATCGCCATGGCCCGCACGTAGGACAGCGTGGAGTCATATCCGCGTTCGCCGAGCCACTGCTGCGCCTCCGGCCACCGGTCCTCGGGGCGGTCGCCAAGGGTGAAAAGCGCTTCCTTGCAACCAAGTTCGGCCCCGCGACGGGCGATGTCGAGGATTTCGTCGGGCTCCAGATACATCCCCGCCCCCTGCGCGCGCAGCTTGCCCGGCACGGTGACGAAGGTGCAGTAATGACACGTGTCGCGGCACAAATGGGTGACCGGGATGAACACCTTGCGCGAATAGGTGATCGGCAGCCCGCCGCCGGGGCCGCGCCGGCCGGCCGACGTCAGGCCCGCGTCGCGCACCCGCGCCGCGCTCGCGCACAAATCCGCGAGGTTTTCACCCCGCGCGGTCATCGCGACGGCAGCCTCATCGACGTTGAGCGCGACGCCGTCTCGGGCGCGGCGCAACACCCGCCGCAGCGCCGAGGCGCTGGTCTTAGGCGGAACCACAGGATTAGGAAGAGCGGTAGGCTCCTCGCCCGGAGTCAGCGGCACCTTCGTGTAACTTCCCCACGATCGAATTTCATCCGCGTGTCCCAACATGTGAAATTTTCTCCGACCCGTGCGGGCCCCGTCTGCGCAACAGTAAACAGTAGCGTCAGGGCCGCAACCCGGGACATCCCGGCCCGCGCGAACCTCAGGCCCCGCGACCCCGCCGCCACAGCACCCAGAACGGCGGCGCCACACCGAGCACGATCAGCAGCAGGGCCCCGTAGGCCAGCAGGCCGCGGCCGCCCAGGATGACGTCGTCCGCCGGGCCGCCCATGCTGATCACGGCCACGGTGAGCAGCCACGTCCACAACGGCAGCGCGGCCAGCCGCGACGACGTGGTCCACCGCCCGGCGGCCCACACCAGCGCGGCATTGACCAAGCCGGAAATCAGGCCGCTGATGGGAAACGGGACGGCCCCGATATAGGACGGCAGCAGCAGGGCCCCGGCAAGTGCGGAGAGGACCCCGTCGACCGCGAGCAGCGCCAGGACAACGAAACGTATCGCGGGGTCTGTCGCGCCGGCGTCCTCGGTGGATGCGGCGCGCGGCTTCGTTTCGGTCAGGTCGGGACGCTGTCGATGTTGGAGAGTATCGAGCCGATAACCCACTGCAGGCTGTCGAGCCGGTCCTGCCAATGCTGCTGATTAGGGTCCAGGTCGGGGTCCATGCGAAGTCCTTCCGTGGCTGCCTGATTGAAAAGCCTACCGCGTGTCGACCGCGCTGAAATTAAGCCCCGCAAGCAGATCTGTTTCCCAGCCGCGCCCGTCGCGCTCGCCCGCCGCGCCGGCGGCCAGCACATAGTGCTCCTCCGCCACGATCGGCAGCGCCATGTTGTTCGACAGCGCACAGGTCCGGCCGGTCGGGCCGATGACCACCTGGGTGGCGTGCGCGGCCAGTGCCGCCCGCTTCGCCTCCCACGCCAGCGGACCCGCCTCGACGACGGCGTCGATCTTGTCGTCCGAATAGCCGAAATCGAACTCGTCGCGCGGCGGAATCGCCCAGTGCGGCAGCAGATCGTTGTCGTCCAGCGTCTCCCACGCGGCCTCGAAGGCGCTCTCGGCCACCACGGTCCAGTAGAACTTCGGCACCGTCCATGGCTCGCCCGGAAAGTCGCCGGAGCCGGCCTTCAAACCGGCAGCGGCCACGGCGACCGTCGTGACCGTGTGGGCGTGGACGTGATCGGGGTGGCCGTAGCCGCCGCCCGGGTCGTAGGTCACGACCACGTGCGGGCGCTGCTCGCGAATGACCGCGACCAGCGCGCCGACGGTTTCCCGCTCGTCGGCGTCGATGAAGCGCTGGCGCCGCCGCGGGGGCGTGCCCCGCATGCCCGAGTCGCGCCAGCGCCCGGCGCCCCCCAGGTAGTGGGGCGCGCCGACGCCCAGCGCGTGCAGCGCCGCGGTGAGCTCGCCGATGCGGTAGCCCCCCAACTGATCCGCGCGGTCGACGGCCAGCTCGGCCCAGCGGTCCCCGATGACCTCGCCCTCCTCGCCGAGCGTGCAGGTGACGACCCGCACGTCGGCCCCGCGGGCCGTGTAGTGGGCGATCGTCGCCCCGTTGCTGAGGCTCTCGTCGTCGGGGTGCGCGTGGACGAACAGCAGCCGCGGAGTGTCGGGCATGACGGCACCCTACCCGCAGCAGTAGCGATAGGAACGCATGCGGCTACTATCGAGGAATGCCGCAGCTCACCCAGACCGCCCCGGCCGGCGGCCGGAGCCGCCGACGGGGCGAGGTCCTCGAACGGGCGCTCTACGAGGCCACGCTGGCCGAGCTGGCGGAGGTCGGGTACGGCGGGCTGACGATGGAGGGAATCGCGGCGCGGGCCCACACCGGTAAGGCGGCCCTGTACCGGCGGTGGGCCACCAAGTGCGAGCTGGTGCACGCCGCGTTGGTGCACACCCTGCCGCCGTTGCCCGAGGCGCGGCCCGGCCGTTCGGCCCGGGAAAACCTGCTGACGGTGTTCACCGCCCACCGCGACGTCTGCGCCGGCAAGACCGCCTTCCCCGGCATGGCCACCGTCAACCAGCTGCTGCACGAGCCCGAGATGCGCGCGATCTTCGCCGACGCGGTGGTGGCGCCGCGGCTGCGGATCGTCGAATCGATCCTGCAGGCCGCCGTCGCGGAGGGTGACCTCGACCCGGACATGATCACCCCGCTGACCGCGCGCATCGGCCCCGCGTTGATCAATCAGCACTTCCTGCTGACCGGGTCGCCACCCAACCGGCGGGAGCTGGCGCTCATCGTGGATGCCGTGATGCCGCCGCGGGCGGCGCGGGCGGCCCTGGACTAGCGAGCCGCCGGGGCCGGCTCAGGGCCCGGTCTTGATCCATTGGCCGGCGTCGCCGACGATGCCGACCGGCACCGCACCCGACAGGCCCACGTTCTGCACGCTGGGGCCGGCGGCGACGATCGTGGTGTCCTGCAGGATCGGCAACACGGTGGACATGTTCCACAGTCGCGGCTCGACCGCGGTGATCACGTCGTTGATGTTCTTCGTCCCGTTCAGCGCGGCGTCGATGTTCGACTGGACGCTGCGATCGCAGATGCCGGTGAGGTTGGACGGCGCCTGCACCAGCGCGTTGGGGTCCGCCGGCCGGCTGGGCTGGGTCGACGGCGTGGTGGCGGGGGTGCCCGGCCGACCGGTCGTCGGGGCCGCCGAGGTGGGCGCCCCCGGGGACGTCGGCACCTGCGTGGACTCCAGCGCCGGGCAGCCGTACCGCGAGGCCAGCCGCGTGGCCAGGTTCCCACCCGCCTGATGCCAGCCGACGATCGCGTCCACCTGGTTGTTGTTCAGCGCGTCGCGATACAGCGTGACCGGGTCCAGCGCCAGCACGCTGGCCGCGATGCCGACGTTGCGCAATTGGTCGGCGGCGGTGTTGGCCACCGCGACCGACGTCGGGTCGTTCGCGGCCACGCCGATGACCAGCGAAAGTTGTTGGCCGTCCTTGCTGATCCGGCCGCGGATGACCTCGGGCGGTCCCCCGGTGTTCGTCGGGGTGGGCGCCGGCGAGCCCGACGCGTTGCCCTCGACCTTGTAGCCGGAGCCCTCCAGCAGGGCCAGCGCCGCCGGCGTCGTCATCGCGGGCGGCGCGGTCGGCTCGTAGCCCGGGTCGCTGGGCGCCCGGATCTGGGCCTGGTCCAGCGTGACGGTGTTGTCGCTGCCCGCGCCCACCGCCGCAAGCAGGTCGACGTCCAGCAGCCCGAGGATCGCCTTGCGCACCTGCGCGTCGGACAGCTTGGGCTCGTTGGCGCGCAGCGTCAGCTGCATCACCCGCGGCGTCACGATCCGGGCCGTCCGCACGTCGGGGATGGCGGACAGCTGCGCGAACGCCGCGGAACCGCCATGCACCTGGGCCACCTGGGTGTCGCCGTTGCGCACCGAATCGGCCAGCGCGGCCGGCGCCCCGGCCCGCCGGAAGAGGATCAGCGCGGGCTTGGCCGGTGGGCCCCAGTAGCGGTCGTTGCGGGCCACCAGGATCTCGTCGCGCTGCGGATCGATGCTCTCGACCCGGAACTGGCCGCCGGTCACCGGAAGCGCCCGGGCCAGCCCGGCCGCGAAACCGCCCGGCACGTCCTTGACGATGTGCGCCGGAAGGAGGTTGGAGAACAGCTCCTTCCACGAGGGGTACGGCTGGGCGAAGGTGACCACCGCCTGCTTGCCGCCCTCGAGCGACTGCACGCCGGTGATGAGGTCGTAGCCGGCTGGGTCGACGACGCCGGGCTGGCTGACCATCTGGTGCCACAGGTACCAGAAGTCGTCGGCCGCGATCGGGGCGTTGTCCGTCCACTGCGCCTCCGGCCGGATCTTGTAGGTCACCGTGAACGGGTTCTGGTTGGTGACGTCGGCGGACTCCAGCAGGGTGGGGTCCATCTCCCAGCGCGAGCCCGTCGGCGTGGCGGGATCGGGCACCGGGCGGAACGCGCTCGGCAGGACCAGCGCGCTGATCGCCGCGTTCACCGGGGACAGGTCGGACAGCAGGTGCGGGTTGAAGCCGGCGCCGATCGAGTCGATGCCCATGATGATCTGGGTGGGCCGCGGCGGAGGTGGTGGCGAGTTGTGCGGCGTGTCGGTGCTCTGCGGCGCCGGCGGGGGGTTCACCGTGCACGCCGCGAGCGCCAGCCCGGTGAGCGAGACGAGCACGCCGACCGTCACGAATAGTCGGCGGACGCGGCTCGGCATGCCGATCAGGGTATCGAGCAGCTGCCCAGCAGCCCGCCCAAGCACGCGCGATTAACCCCGGGCCTTGGCCCGCGAGCGGCTGCGGGCCCGGGATGTGGCGTCCAGCTCCACCTTGCGCACCCGGACGATCTCCGGGGTCACCTCCACGCACTCGTCCTGGGCGCAGAACTCCATGGCCTGTTCCAGGTCGAGTTCGAGCGGCTTGGCCAGGGTCTCGATCACGTCCGCGGTCGAGGACCGCATGTTGGTGAGCTTCTTCTCCCGGGTGACGTTGATGTCGAGATCCTCGGCGCGCGGGTTGATCCCGACGACCATGCCCTCGTAGGTGTCCTGGCCCGGTTCGACGAAGAACTGGCCGCGGTCGGCGAGCTGAATCAGCGCGAACGGCGTGATGACCCCGGATCGGTCGGAGACCAGCGACCCGGTGTGGCGGGCGCGGATCTCCCCCGCCCACGGCCGGTAGCCGTCGAACACCGCGTTGGCGATCCCGGTGCCGCGCGTGATGGTGAGGAAGTCAGTGCGGAAACCGATCAGGCCGCGGCTGGGCACGATGAAGTCCATCCGGACCCAGCCCGCCGCGTGGTTGGTCATCTCCTCCATGCGGCCCTTGCGCGCGGCCATCAGCTGGGTGATCGCGCCGACGAACTCCTCGGGGCAGTCGATCGTCATCGCCTCGAACGGCTCGTGCAGCTGACCGTCGATCGTGCGGGTCACCACCTGCGGCTTGCCGACGGTCAGCTCGAAGCCCTCCCGGCGCATCTGTTCGACCAGCACCGCCAGCGCGAGCTCACCACGGCCCTGCACCTCCCACGCGTCGGGCCGGCCGATGTCCACCACCCGGATCGACACGTTGCCGACCAGCTCGGTGTCCAGGCGGTTGCGGACCATGCGCGCGGTCAGCTTGTGACCGGACACCTTGCCCGCCAGCGGCGACGTGTTGGTGCCGATGGTCACCGAGATCGCCGGCTCGTCGACCGTGATGCGCGGCAGGGCGTGGGCGTGGTCGGGGTCGGCCAGGGTGTCCCCGATCATGATCTCGGGCAGCCCGGCCACCGCCACGATGTCACCGGCGATCGCCTCGTCGGTGGGGCTGCGCTCGACGCCTTCGGTCGCGAGCAGCTCGGTGATCTTGGCGCTGGTGATCACGGGCAGGCCGTCGACCTCCCGCATCCAGGCGACCTGCTGGCCCTTGCGCAGCTTGCCGTTGTAGATGCGGATCAGGGCGAGCCGGCCGAGGAAGGCCGACGCGTCGAGGTTGGTCACCAGCGCCTGCAGCGGGGCCTCGGGGTCCCCCGACGGCGGCGGGATGTGCTCCATCAGCACGTCGAACAGCGGGTCCAGGTTGTCGCCGGCGGGCACCTCGCCGTCGGCGGGCTGCTCGGTGCTCGCGATGCCCGCGCGTCCGGACGCGTACAGCGTGGGCAGGCCCAGCGCGTGTTCGGCGGCCTTGGCGGCCTCGTCGTCGAGGTCGGACGCGACGTCGAGCAGCAGGTCGTGGCTGGCGTCGACGACCTCGGCGATGCGGGCGTCGGGACGGTCGGTCTTGTTGACGACGAGGATCACCGGAAGGTGCGCGGTCAGCGCCTTGCGCAGCACGAACCGCGTCTGCGGCAGCGGCCCCTCGGACGCGTCGACCAGCAGCAGCACGCCGTCCACCATGGACAGGCCGCGCTCCACCTCGCCGCCGAAGTCGGCGTGCCCGGGCGTGTCGATCACGTTGATGACCGTGACGGTCCCATCCGGGTTGACGCGGTGCACCGCGGTGTTCTTGGCCAGGATGGTGATGCCCTTTTCCTTCTCCAGGTCACCGCTGTCCATGATGCGTTCCTGGGTGTCGTCGCCGCGGTGGTGCAGCGCCCCGGACTGCCGCAGCATCGCGTCCACCAGGGTGGTCTTGCCGTGGTCGACGTGGGCGACGATGGCGACGTTACGGAATGGCACGTCGGTGATTGTGGCAGCGCGGGGCCGTCAAAGGCGAACCGGCAGGTGCGGCCCGCCCGCCGAACGGTGTGCGTCCGGGGCGGCCCGTCGCGGCGTTTCGCCACCCTGACCGCGCACCGAAAGCCCTGGATGCAGCCGGGCGCTACCAGCCGCGGCGGCGGGGCGCGGTGCCGACCAACTCGCCCTTGGCCGCCTCCTCGCGGCTGCGGTAGACGATGTAGGGCCGGAACAGGTAGGCGATCGGCGCGCTGAAGATGTGCACCAGCCGTGTGAACGGCAACAGCGTGAACAACACCATGCCGATCAGGGCGTGCAATTGGTAGTCCAGCGGCGCGTTGATCATCACCTCGCCGTGCGGCTGCAGGAGCCAGATCCGGCGGAACCACATGCCGACCGTGTAGCGGTAGTGGAACTCGCCGCCGTGCGGCCCGGTGCCGATCAGGTCGCAGTACAGGCCCACCACGATGGCCAGCACCAGCACGGTGTACATGATCTTGTCGTTGCGGGTGGTGGCCAGCGACACCGCGGGGCGGGTGAACCGCCGGTAGATCAGCAGGCCGATGCCGGCCAGGGTCGCGAAGCCGGCCAACGACCCGGCAATGACGGCCTGCAGATGGTAGAGGTGGTCGCTCAGTTTGAGCATTTGCGTCACCCGCGGGGGGATCAGCAGGCCCATCACGTGCCCGGCGAACACCGCCAGGATGCCGAAATGGAACATCGGGCTGGCCACCCGCAGCAGCCGCGACTCGTAGATCTGCGAGGACCGCGAGGTCCAGCCGAACTTGTCGTAGCGGTAGCGCCACCAGGTGCCGACGATCAACACCGACAACGTGACGTACGGCGAGATGTCCCAGAACAGCACGCTGTCAAACACCTTGCGCTCCTTCACGTCTGGGTGGCACGGTCAAGTTGAAGGGTTGCAGCCCAACGGCTTCCGCGGGCGGCCCGGCTTGGGCCAGGCGCTCCGCGCGGCGAACGTCGGAGTCGGTCGCCACGGGCAGCGTGGCGCACACCGCCGCCACGCATGCCTCATACGGCGACTCGGCGTCGGCGAGGGCGCCCCGCAACACGTCGAGGGGGACGCGGTGCTCGGTCAGCAGCCGCCGGCCGGCCTCGGGGTCGACGGTGGCGGCGAATTCGAGCACGACGGGCAGGTGGTCGGGCGCCTCGGAGCGCGGGGGCTGCACGCCCGCTTCCCGGTATGCGGCGGCGAACTCCACCATCTCGCGCCCGCGGTTACGGGTGTCCCCGGCGGTCCAGTACGTCAGGTACATCGTGCAGCGGCGCCGCATGTCGAAGGTCGCGACGTAGTCCATCGCGGCGGCCATCGGTTCGCGCGCGCGCAGTGCGGCCAGCGTCTGCCCGAGCAGCGCCGTCGCGGGCCCGGTGAGGTGGCCGAGCAGCTCCTCGACGGTGTCCAGCCGGGCCGGCAACTCGTCGTCCGGGTAGGCCAGCAGCAGCGACGCGGCCTGCCAGATCAGTCGGTCCCGCAGGGTGTCGGTGCGTCCGCGACGCAGCCTCATTGCCCCTTCCCCTGCGGAAACATCCCGGCGGGCACCTGGCCGCCGTCCCAGTTGAGCAGGTTCACCCGCCGCGCGCCGTTGGTGGTGGGCTCGCCACCGGGCCGCTTGAGCGCGTGGAACGTCTCCACGGAGACCGGCACCGGGTCACCCGAGGAGTACATGCCCGGCCCGCCGTCGCCGTCCAACGAGCAACCCATCTGCTCGAGGTCGCGGGCCTGCGGGCTGAAGGCGGTCGGAATGACGTACCGCTCTTCGTATTTGGCGATGGCGAGCAGCCGGTACATCTCGTAGATCTGCTCCTCGGTCATCCCGACGGATTGCGGGATGTGCGGCTGCGTTTCACGCCCCAGGTTGATGTCGCGCATGTACGACCGCATGGCCGCCAGCCGCCGCAGCACGCCCTCGACCACGGCGGTGTCCCCGGCGGTGAACAGCTCGGCCAGGTACTGCATCGGGATGCGCAGCGCGTCCAGCGCGCCGAACAGGTTGCCCAGGTCCTCGCCGTCGTGGCCGTCGCGGCTCACCGCGTCGACCACCGGCGACAGCGGCGGGATGTACCAAACCATCGGCATGGTGCGGTATTCCGGGTGCAGCGGCAGCGCCACCCGGTAGGTGTTGATCAGCGCGTGCACCGGCGAACGCTGCGCGGCCTCGATCCACTCGTCGGAGATGCCGCCCGCGCGGGCGGCGGCGATCACCTCGGGGTCGTCGGGGTCCAACAGGATTCGGCGTTGCGCCTCGTACAGGTCCGTCTCGTTCTCCACCGACGCCGCCTCCAGCACCCGGTCGACGTCGTAGAGGACGAGGCCCAGATACCGCAGCCGCCCCACGCAGGTCTCCGAGCAGATGGTCGGCAACCCGACCTCCATCCGCGGGTAGCACAGCGTGCACTTCTCGGCTTTTCCGGTCTTGTGGTTGAAATAGACCTTCTTGTAAGGACATCCGGAGACGCACATCCGCCAGCCGCGGCAGCGGTCCTGGTCGACCAGCACGATGCCGTCCTCGCTGCGCTTGTACATGGCGCCCGACGGGCACGACGCCACGCACGACGGGTTCAGGCAGTGCTCGCAGATGCGGGGCAGGTAGAACATGAAGGTCTCTTCCAGCCTGAGCTTGACCTCGTCGCTGACCTTCTTCAGGATCGGGTCGCCGGCCAGGATCTCCGGGGACCCGGCCAGGTTGTCGTCCCAGTTCGGCCCCCAGGACACCTTCATCGGCTCGCCGCTGATCAGGCTCTTGGGCGCGGCCGTGGGAAAGGTGTCGCCGGCGGGCGCCGTGGTCAGGTTCTCGTAGTCGTAGGTCCACGGCTCGTAGTAGTCGTCGATGATGGGCAACCGGGGGTTGGCGAAGATGCGCAACAATTTGTGGATGCGGCCGCCGTCGCGCAGCCGCAGCCGTCCCTTCTTGTCGCGTATCCAGCCGCCCCGCCACCGCTCCTGATCCTCGTAGGTGCGCGGATAGCCTTGCCCCGGGCGGGTTTCGACGTTGTTGAACCACACGTACTCGGTGCCGCTGCGGTTGGTCCAGGCCTGCTTGCAGGTGACCGAGCAGGTGTGGCAGCCGATGCACTTGTCGAGGTTCATCACCATCGCAAGCTGCGCCATGACCTTCATCTAGTAAGTCACCTCCTGGCTGCGCCGCCGCACCACGGTGACCTCGTCGCGCTGGTTTCCGGTGGGCCCCATGTAGTTGAAGGCGAACGCGTGCTGGCCGTACCCCCCGGCGAGGTGGCTGGGCTTGATGCGGACGCGGGTCAGCGCGTTGTGGTTGCCGCCGCGCTTGTTGTTGGTTTCGGTGCGCGGCGTGTCGACCGTGCGTTCCTGCACGTGGTAGACGAACACCACTCCGTCGGGCATCCGGTGGCTGACGATCGCGCGGCACACGTAGATGCCGTTGGCGTTGACGGCCTCGACCCAATCGTTGTCGCGCACTTTGAGTTTGGCCGCGTCGCCGGGGCTCATCCACATCGTCGGCCCGCCGCGGGACAGCGACAGCATGTACAGGTTGTCCTGGTAGGTGGAGTGGAACGACCACTTCGAGTGCGGCGTCAAATACCGCACGGTGAGCCCGATCCCGTCGTCGGTGGGGCCGAGCTCGGGCTGGCCGAACAGCCGCGTCATGTCCAGCGGTGGACGGAACACCGGCAGGTGTTCGCCCAGCTCCTCCACCCAGTCGTGGGCCAGATAGAAATGCATCCGCCCGGTCAACGTGTGGAACGGCTTGAGGTTTTCGATGTTGATGGTGAACGGCGCGTAGCGGCGGCCGCCGGTTTCACTGCCCGACCATTCCGGGCTGGTGATCACCGGCACCGGACGCGCCTGGGTGTCGGCGTAGCTGATGCGCCGCTCCTCGCTGCCCTCGGCCAGGTGCGCCAGCCGTTGACCCGTCCTCTTCTCCAGCTCGCGGAAGCCCTCGACCGCGAGCCGGCCGTTGGTGGTGCCGGATAGCAGCAGCAGCACGTCGGCCATCCGCGCGGCCGTGGTGATCGCCGGACGCCCGGCCGCCGCACCGGAATTCATCACGCCGAACTTGGCGGCCAGCTCCTCGACCTCCCGGAACGGATGCACGGTGATGCCCTTGGTGGTCAGCCCGAAGGTCTCGACGAGCGGCCCCAGGGCCCGCCACTTGTCATAGACGGCGCCGTAATCGCGTTCCACCACGGTGAGTTTGGCCATGCTGCGCCCTGGCACCGGCGTCGCGCCGGTGTGCAGCCAATCTTCCTCGGCGCCATCGGGATAGGCCATCGCGTCCGGGGTGTCGTGCTGCAGCGCGGTGAGCACAACGTCGCTGCGGGTGCCCAGGTGCCGCTTGGCCTGCGCGCTGAAGGCGCGCGCGATGGCGCCGAAAGCCTCGAAGTCCGAACGGGTTTCCCAGGGCGGATCGGTCGCGGCGCTGAAGGCGTGCACGTACGGGTGCATGTCGGTGCTGGAGATGTCGGCCTTCTCGTACCAGGTGGCCGCGGGGAGCACGACATCGGAGACCAGCGTCGTCGAGGTCATCCGGAAGTCGATCGACATCATCAGGTCGAGCTTGCCCTCGGGGATGTCGCCCTCGCAGACCACGTCGGCGGGCCGTATCCCGTCGGCCGGCGGCTCGGCCTGCACATTGGAATCGGTGCCGAGCAGGTGACGCAGGAAGTATTCGCCACCCTTGCCCGACGAACCGATCAGGTTGGCCCGCCACACCGTAAGCACCCGCGGCCAGTTGACCGGGTTGTCGGGATCGGTGACGGACAGCTTGAGCGTGCGGTCGCGGAGCTGCTCGGCGACGTACTCGGCGACGTCACGCCCGGCGGCGCGGGCGTCGTCGGCGACGTCCAGGCTGGACCGGTCGAACTGCGGATAGAACGGGCTCCAGCCCATCGCCGTGGCCGAGGCCAGCAGATCCATGGTGTGCTTGCCCGCGAACCTGCCGCGCCCCAAGGGGCTGGCCAGCTTGTCCGCCCCGTAGCCGTCGTAACGCCACTGGTCGGTGTGCGCGTACCAGTAGGAGGCGCCCGGCACCTGCCGCGGCGGACGCACCCAGTCGGTGGCCATCGCCATCGTCTGAAAACCGGTGAGCGGACGCACCTTTTCCTGGCCGACGTAGTGTGCCCAGCCGCCGCCGTTGCGCCCCATCGAGCCGGTCAGCATCAGCAGCGCGAGCACCGCCCGGTAGATGGCGTCGCCGTGGAACCACTGGCAGATGCCGCTGCCCATGATGATCATGGACCGGCCCCCGGATTCCTCTGCGCTGCGGGCGAATTCCCTGGCCACGCGGATGGCCTGCGCCGCGGACACGCCGGTGATGGTCTCCTGCCACGCGGGGGTGTTCTGCTGGGTCGGGTCGTCGTAACCCGTGGGCCATTCGCCGGGCAGTCCCGGCCGGGCGACCCCGTATTGGGCGAGCATCAGGTCGAAAACGGTGCACACCCGGTGCTTGCCGACGCGGCGCACCGGAACGCCCCGCGCGACGGTGGCGCCTTCGCCGTTGATCGTGTCGAAGCTGGCCAGGTGCACGAGCGCGGTGTCGTCCGACCGGAGGACGCTGAGCGCCGGCTTCAGCTCGCCGAGGTCCAGGTTCCACTTTCCGACGCCGTCCTCGCCGTACCGGAAACCCAGCGAACCATGTGGCACCGCAACCGAATTCGTCGCCTCGTCCCACACCGCGGGTTTGAGCGCCGCATTCTCGGAGCTCTTGAAGGCCTCGCCCAGGTCGGCTGCAGCGAGGTTCTTCCCCGGCACCAGCATCTCGCCGCGCTCTTCCAGTTTGATCAGGAACGGCAGGTCGGTGTAGCGGCGCGCAAAGTCGGCGAAGAACGGAATCTCCTTTTGCACATAGCATTCCGAGAGGATGACGTGCCCCATCGCCATGGCCAGCGCGCCGTCGGTGCCGGCCGCGCACGGCATCCATTCGTCGGCGAACTTGGTGTTGTCGGCGTAGTCGGGGCTGACGGTCACCACCTTGGTGCCGCGGTAGCGCGCCTCGGCCATCCAGTGCGCGTCCGGCGTCCGCGTGATGGGCACGTTGGAGCCCCACATCATCAAGTACGCCGCGTCCCACCAGTCGCCGGACTCGGGCACATCGGTCTGATCGCCGAACACCTGCGGCGAGGCCACCGGCAGGTCGGCGTACCAGTCGTAGAACGACGTCATCGGCGCGCCGATCAGCTCGAAGAACCGCGACCCGGCGGCGTAGGACACCATGGACATCGCCGGGATGGGCGAAAAGCCGGCGACCCGGTCGGGGCCATAGGTCTTGATGGTGTGGACGTGCGCGGCGGCGATCAGCTCGGTGGCCTCCGCCCAGGTGACCCGGACCAACCCGCCCTTGCCCCGAGCCCGCTGATAGCGCCGCCGGCGCTCGGGGTCGGCCTGAATGTCGGCCCACGCCAACACCGGATCGCCGAGGCGGGCCTTGGCCTCCCGGTACATCTCGACCAGCACGCCGCGGGCGTACGGATAGCGCACCCGGGTGGGCGAGTAGCTGTACCAGGAGAACGACGCCCCACGGGGGCACCCACGCGGCTCGTATTCCGGCCGGTCCGGGCCGACCGAGGGATAGTCGGTCTGCTGGGTCTCCCAGGTGATGATCCCGTCCTTGACGTAGATCTTCCAGGAGCAGGAACCGGTGCAGTTGACCCCGTGGGTGGAGCGCACCACCTTGTCGTGGCTCCACCTGTCGCGGTAGAACACGTCGGCCTCGCGGCCGCCCTTGCGCGTCACCGTGCGCAGGTCGGGCGAGAACTCGCCGGGCGTGAAGAACCGCCCGCTGCGCTCCAGCAACTCCTCGAGCGCGCCACCAACGTGTGGTGTGACAGTCAACAGCTACCCCTTCTACTTCGTGGGACACGCGTCGGGACCGCTGCTTCGATCCAGGTGCATCGAGCCGGAGAGTCGTCGGCCCGCGGGCAATGCCCGCTCGATCGGACACCGGCATCGGGCGCGGCGGACGGACCTATCGCCTTCGCGCGTGGCCTCTTAACGAAAAGTCGTTTGGTCAGCATCGGTTTTACGGACCCAGCGGCGCCCGGCGCCGTCATCACCCGACCACTTCCGGCGGGCACTTCAGGGTCAAGTGGTTATTACAAGTTCACGTTGGGGTTATACCTAAAGTTCACCCTGGCCACCTTCTGCGGCGCTGGATGTCAGCTGCGGAAAGGCTGTGGGCTTGTTATGAGGCGGGTTCGGCCAGCGCGCGCACCAGGTCAGCGACCCAGGTCCGGTCGGCGGGGACCCAGTCGACGTCCGGCAGCTCGGCCGCCGTCACCCAGCGCACGGCCCGGTGGTCGTGCGCGTGCGGCTCGCCACCGAGCAGCCGCACGCGGTACGCGCGCAGCGTCATGCGGTCCAGCGCGATGTCATCGCCCAGCCGGTCCCCCACCGCGACGTCGTTGACCGACAGCCCCAGCTCCTCGGCCAACTCCCGGGTCAGCGCGTCGCGCTCGGTCTCACCGGGCGCCACCTTGCCGCCGGGCAACTCCCAGCGGCCGGCCAGCTCGGGCGGCCGGGCGCGTTGGGCCACCAGGACCGTGGCCCGGCGGATGATCGCGCCGGCGACGACGATCTGGGTCGGCATGGCCAGACGGTATACGGCGGGTGGGTGCGGGCCGAAGGTGGTGAGTCGGCGGGGCGGGCGCCCCGAACCCGCCCGCTTGATTTTTCCGAATTCGGCCCGCGCGCTTGCGAAGCCGCATACGCTTTCGACACGAATCCAACAAGGTAGCGACACGTCACTCCATCGGGCAATTTGGCAAGGATGCATGCGACCTTGCTAGGGCGGCGGCAGACCCCAACTGCCGCGGTGTTTCATTTTTCTGGGTGCCGCGTCGTGACCCTCCTTACGCGTGCGCCCGAACCCCATCAAGGAGCCTTTCCCGTGACTGCGACAGATGCATCCGAGGTAACCATCGGCAGAGTGGCTAAGCCGGTCCACCAACGGCTGGTGGATCGCGGCCGAGAAATTGGCCTTTTGGCGTTGAAATACCTTGTGTTGGGCGTCGCCCAAGTCGCCATAAAGGTCGTCGACCTATCCGTCCCCCGACGGTTTTCTCTGGTCGAGACGACCCCGTTCATCGACCCGCGCCAATTCGAATGGCACGACACCCTCACGGCGGCCTACCCCGAAATTCGGTCCGAGCTGGAAGCTTTGTTGTCCCACGCCGAAACGATCCCGAATCACCAAGACATCGTCGAGGCGATACGGACCCTCACGGACGACGACAAATGGCTGAGCCACTTCCTCTACATCTATGGCCGGCGTTTCGAGAAGCAGTGTGCGGAGTGCCCGGAAACCACGGCCCTGCTCGAGAACATTCCGGGAATGAAGACCGCGTTCTTCTCCATCCTTTCGCCCGGCAAGCGGATACCCCCGCACAAGGGGCCCTACCGCGGCGTCATGCGCTACCACCTGCCCCTCCTCGTCCCCAGCCACGGCGACTGCGCCATCCGGGTACACGACGAGATCGCCAAATTCGAAGAGGGCGTCGCGATCATGTTCGACGACACGTACGAGCACGAGGTGTGGAACGACACCGAGGAAACCCGCGTGGTCTTATTCCTCGACATCGTGCGGCCGATGAAATTTCCCTTCAACTTGGTGAATTCGGCGATCATCGGTTTTGCCGGCTGGTCTCCACTGGTCAAAGGGATGCAAAAGAACCAGCTGACATTCGATCGCGCGGTCAAGAAGTCCGCTTAACCGCGTTCCGGTCCAGAGCAAAAGCGAGCCATTGCCGATTGAGCGCGCCGGGAGCGACTCGCGGCGTCGCGTTTCGGGTCGCACCCGGGCGGTCATGGCAGTCTAATTCGGTGACCCGGGCCGGGGCGCCGGGCCCGGGCAAATGGGCAGCCATTCCGGCCGAGCGCTCCGAAATGCCGGGACGCCTTTGTCCGTGCCGAGTTCGTCGTGCTTATTCGACATCCCTCGACGACAAAGGCGACGGTCTGTCCAATTGCGGTGGAAAGCCGAGTTGATCCATCTCGGGTGCGGCCGAAAGAACCGCCAATTGCCATTGGTCGGTGCTGTCGGCAGCAGCTGAAATCGCGCTCAGCGATTCGAAAGCACGTGGCCGGCCAATAGCGCTGGAACACATGGTCAATTGTTGCCGAATGCGACCGTAGTCACGCGCGCCGGATGCGGGGCGCGCCGCGTCGTTGGCGCGCACGGCCTACCGTCGAGTGCAGGCACAACGGAGAGGACGCAGCGATATGACCGTGTTGACGGACGAGCAGGTGGACGCCGCACTGCCCGATCTCGACGGGTGGGAGCGCATCGACGGTGCGCTGCGCCGGTCGATCAAGTTCGACAGCTTTCTCGCGGGCATCGACGCGGTGCGCCGGGTGGCCGAGCACGCGGAAAGCAAGGACCATCACCCCGACATCGACATCCGATGGCGGACAGTCACTTTCGCCCTGGTGACGCATTCCGCGGGTGGCATCACCGAGAACGACGTCGCGATGGCACACGACATCGACGAGATCGTCGGGGATTAGTCCGTCGGGGCGGACCGCCTGCCGCCGGCGGCGACCCACACCAGGGTCGCCACCGCCGCCACGATGTAGACCAGGCCCGCCCACGCCAGGTACCACGGGCGGCTGACCTGCCAGATCGTCGGTTGCGCAAAGCTCAGTAACCACGGCACACCGACGATGGTCAGCGCCAGCCAGCCCCAGCCCACGACCCGCGCGCCGGGGCGCTCGCGCGCAGGCCCGTGAATCGCCCAGATCATCAACGGCACCAACCAAACCCAGTGGTGCGTCCAGGAAATCGGGGACAGCAGCAGCCCGAACATCTCGACCACCAGCACCCTGCCCAGCCGGTCGGACGGATCCAGCGCCCGCCAGGCCAGGACGGCGACCACCGCGGTGGCGCCGATGGCGATCAGCACGGGCGGGCCAAAGCCCGCGTCGTGGCCCAGGATCCGGGAGATGCCGCCACGCCAGGACTGGTTGAACGACGTGGCGATCGGCCCCACCCGGTGCGCGTCGCCCAGCAACCGGGTGAAGTAGTAGCG